>NZ_JBQLZP010000041.1:0-5959 GCF_052168335.1 Roseicyclus sp.
GACAACGTGATCGTGGACGCCTTCATCGAGAGCGGCGCGCCGCTCGTGCCGATCGTGGGCGCGGACAACGCGGGCTTCGTCGGCCAGCTCAACAGCGTCGAGGGCCTCCAGGGCGCGGCGGTGACGAACCCCGGCTCGGTGGGCGGCGCGGGCATCGCGCTGGCCGTCGACATCCTCAACGGCGAGGCGCCCGACAGCACCACCGTGCTCGTCGATCCCGTCCTGTGGGAGAACGTGACCGAGGAGGGCCGCGCCACGCTCGAGGCGGCGCAGAACCCGAACCTCGATCCCGAATGGCCGGTCTCGGTCACCATCCCCGGCTGGACCGACTACACGATGGAGCAGATCATCGCCTGCGACGGACCGGGCGAAGGCTGATCCCCTCCACATCGACGGCGGCCCCCACCTCGTGCGGGGGCCGCTTTCCTGACCGAACGGGCCCGGGCCGCATGACCAGTGACACCGACCTCCTTCTCGATGCGCGGAACGTGGCCAAGAGCTTCGGCGCCGTCCGCGCGCTGACCGACGCGAGCCTCACGGTCGCCCGCGGCGAGGTCGTTGCGCTGATGGGTGCCAACGGCGCGGGCAAATCGACCTTCGTGAAGATCCTGACGGGCGCGCTCCGCCCCGACGCGGGCCACGTCAAGATCCGCGGGCAGTCCGCGCGCGTGGGCTCCCCCGCCGAGGCGCGGCGCTCGGGCCTCGTGCCGGTCTACCAGGAGCCTTCGCTGATCCCCGACCTCGACGTCTCCGACAACCTGCGCCTCAACGACACGCCGAAGGACGCCTTCCGCCGCTGGATGGCCGAGCTCGGGCACGAGGAGCTGGCGCTCGACGCGATGATCCGCGACCTGCCGCTCGCCACGCTGCGGATCGTGGACCTCGCCCGCGCGCTGGCGAGCGAGCCCGACGTCCTGCTCCTCGACGAGCTGACCGCCGCGCTGCCGACCGACCTCGTCGAGCGCGTGCTGAAGGTCGCGCGCGCGCAGGCCGACGCGGGCCGCGGCGTCATCTACATCTCCCACCGTTTCGCCGAGATCGCCGAGCTCTGCGACCGCGCCACCGTGCTGCGCGACGGGCGGAGCGTCGGCGAGGCGCGGATCGAGCCCGGCGTCGAGGAGCGCGTCGTCGAGATGATGCTCGGCGCGAAGATCGACCTCGGCCGCCGCGCCGCCGAGACCGCGCGCCCGAAGCCCGCGGGCCAGCCGCGCCTCAGGGTCGAGCACCTCGCCGCCGCGCCCAAGCTCCGCGACGCGAGCTTCACCCTGCATCCGGGCGAGGTCCTGGGCGTCGTGGCGCTGGAGGGACAGGGGCAGGACGAGCTCTTCGAGGCGCTCGCGGGCTTCCGCAAGCCCGCCGGGGGCACCATCGAGGTCGACGGCGCGCCGGTCCGCTTCGGCCATCCCGCCGACGCCATCGCCGCCGGCCTCACCTTCGTGCCCGGCAACCGGGCCGAGGCGCTCTTCCGCGAGCGCTCGGTGCGCGAGAACATCGCGATGCCCTTCTCCGCCCGCCTCGCCGCCTGGGGGCCGCTCAAGGCCAGGCACGAGCGCGCCCGCGTCGCCGAGGCGGTCGAGCGCCTCCAGATCGACACCCGCGCGCAGGCTGAGGTGCAGCGCCTCTCGGGCGGCAACCAGCAGAAGGTCACCATCGGCCGCTGGCTGGCGCACGGGGTGAAAACGCTCCTCCTCTTCGATCCGACGCGCGGGATCGACGTGCGCACCAAGCGGCAGATCTACCCCCTCGTGCGCGAACTGGCCGGACAGGGCGCCGCGATCCTCTACTACACCTCCGAGCTCGACGAGGTGCCGCTCGCCTGCGACCGGGCCATCGTGATCTTCAACGGCCGCGTCGTGGACACGATCGAGGCGACCGAAGCCGACGAGGCCCGCCTGATGCGCGCGGCCTACGGGCTGACGGCGCGGGAGGGGGCGGCATGAGCTTCCTCCAGAAGAACGCCTGGACGCTCGGGCTCCTCGGCCTCTTCGTCGTGCTCCTCGTCGTCACGCGGCTGATCCAGCCGAATTTCGGCGTCACCGGCATCGAGAGCCTGGCGCGCGCCGCCCTGCCCTTCGCCTTCGCCACGGCGGCGATGGCCGTCGTCGTGATCGTGGGGGGCATCGACCTGTCGGTCGCCTCCATGATGGCCGTCTGCTCGGTCACGGCGGCGGTGCTGATGGAGGTCATGGGCGGCGTTCCCGCGATCCTGATCACGCTCGCGGTGGGCGTGCTGATGGGGCTGATCAACGGCACGCTCATCGTGATCACGCGGGTGCCCGACATCGTGGTGACGCTCGCCATGCTCTTCGTCTGGCAGGGCGTGGCGCTCCTGATCCTGTCGACGCCGGGCGGCACCGCGACGCCCTGGATGCGCAGCGCGATCACCGGCTCCTTCCTGATCCCCGGCCTGCCCAACGCGCTGGTCCTCGTGGCCGTCGTCGTGGCCGCCGTGTGGATTCCCATCCGGCGCTCGAAGCTCGGCCTCGCCATCTACGCCACGGGCTCGGACGAGACGGCGGCCTTCCGCTCGGGCGTGGCGGTCGGGCGCACCAAGGCGGCGGCCTATGCCATCGCCGGCCTCTTCTCGGCCTGCGGCGGCCTCAGCCTGCTGGCGCTCACCGGCGTGGGCGAGCCCGTGCCCGGCCCCTATCTCCTGGCCGCCGTCGCCTCGGTCGTCCTCGGCGGCGTCATCCTGGGCGGCGGCGTCGGCGGCCTCCTCGGGCCGATCATCGCGGTCTTCATCCTCAGGATCATCCGCACGATCCTGACGCTCGCGGCCGTGGACCCCAACGTCACCACCATCGTGGAGGGCACCATCATGGTCGGCGTCGTGATGTTCGGCGCCTTCCTGGTGCTGAGAAGCCGGAGGCAGGCGGCATGAGCGACATCCACCCGCAGGCCGAGCGCGACGTGCCCCCGATGGTCCGCCTCGGCCGCTTCCTCAAGGACAACCCGGTCATCCCGCTGATCGGCTTCCTGCTCCTGCTCATCGGCATCCTCGAGCTGATGCGGCCCGGCATCATCTCGCCCTTCTGGGCCGGAAACCTCGTCAAGTTCGCCATCCCGCTCGCCATGCTGGCGGCGGCGCAGGTCCTGACCATGCTGACCGGCGGCATCGACCTCTCGGTCGGCATCGTCGCCACCTGCGCGGCCTTCGTCACCGCGACGCTGACCCCGCTGATCGGGCCCGTCCCGGCGATACTCGTCGCCATGGCCGTCGGCGCGCTCGTCGGGCTCGTCAACGGCTTCGGCGTCGGCATCGCGCGGGTGCATCCGCTCATCATGACGCTCGGCACCGGGCTGATCGCGACGGGCTGCCTCCAGGTCTACCAGCGCTACGTCATCGCCACCGGCTCGGACATCCCCGACATCCTCGAATGGCTCGGCACCGGGCGGACCTGGGGAATGCCGAACGGCATCTTCCTCTTCCTGCCCTTCGCGGTCTTCATCCTCTGGCTGATGCGCTACACGGGCTTCGGCCGCCTGCTCTTCGCGCTCGGCTCGAACGAGAAGGCGGCGAAGCTCTCGGGCGTGCGGTCGTGGCAGGTGCTCATCGCGCTCTACGTGCTCTCGGGGCTGATCGCGGCACTGACGGGGCTGCTCTATCTGGGCATGATCCGCGCGCCCTCGCTCTCGCTCGCGGTGCCGCTCATGCTGCCCTCGGTCGCGGCGGCGGTGATCGGCGGCACCTCGATCTTCGGCGGGCGCGGCAGCTTCGCGGGGGCAATCGTGGGCGCGCTGATCCTGCGCGTGATCGACACGATGCTGACCCTCGCCCGGATGCCCGAAGGGGCGCGCATCGCGCTCTTCGGGCTGATCATCCTGCTCGTCACCGCGCTCTACGTCCGCTTCACCGAAACCCGCTGAGGGAGACCTTCATGGCGAAGTTCCGCATCGTCGGCATCAGTTTCGACCACATGCACATGGGCGATCTCCTGCGCCTCGTGCACGACCATCCCGAGGCCGAGATCGCCGGCATCTTCGACCCGGACCGCGAGAAGATGGCGGACGCGATCCGCACCTTCGGCATCCCCGATGCGCGCGTCTTCACCGACTTCGACGCCTGCATGGCGGCCGGTCCCTACGACATGGCGATCCTCTGCGCCGCGACCGCCGAGCACGGCGCCTACACCGAGCGCCTCGCCCCCCACGGCGTCCACGTCTTCGTCGAGAAGCCCTTCGCCGCCTCGGCGGAGGAGGCGCGGCGCATGATCCGGGCGATGGAGGGCACGGGGAAGCAGCTCGCCATCAACTGGCCGCTCCGCTGGGTCGAGAGCCACGTCACCGCCAAGCGCCTGATCGAGGAGGGCATGATCGGCGAGTTGCGCGAGGTGCATTTCTACGACGGCAACCGCGGGCCGCTCTACCATCTCGCCGACAAGGTCGAGGTCTCCCCCGAGGAGGTCGAGCGCCGGAAGCCGGACGCCTGGTGGTACAAGAAGGCCTCCGGCGGCGGCTCGCTGCTGGACTACATGGGCTACGGCGCGACGCTCGGGACGTGGTACATGGACGGCGAGGCGCCGCTCGAGGTGACCTGCACCATCGACGAGACGCCGGGGATCGAGGTCGACCAGCACGCCGTCGCCGTCTGCCGCTACGCCCGCGGCCTGTCGAAGCTCGAGACGCGCTGGGGCACCTTCACCGACCCCTGGACGCTCCAGCCGCAGCCGACCTGCGGCTTCACCTTCGTGGGCACCGACGGCACCATCGCCTCGCCCGACTACGCGCGGGCCGTCACGGTGCAGACCCGCGCCCGGCCCGAGCGCCACGAGATCCCGGTCGATCCCCTGAAGGCGGGCGAGCGGAACGCCATCGAATACGTGCTCGGCTGCATCGCGAAGGGCGAGCCCGTGGGCGGGCCGCTCGACCCCGCGCTCTGCCTCACGGCGCAGCGGATCGTCGACACCGCGATGCGCTCGGCGCAGGAGAAACGCACGCTGGAGCTCCTGCCATGAGCGAGACCACGAAGGACGCCGGCGACGCCGACACCTATGCGCTGAAGGCGGGCGACCTGCCCGAGATCGCGGCGCCCGACCTGCCCTACCGCCCGCCGATGCCGCGGAGCTACCGCCCCCGCATCGGCATGATCGGCACCGGCGGCATCTCGGGCAGCCACCTCGACGCCTACCGCACGGCGGGCTGGGAGGTCGCCGCGCTGTGGAACCGGACGCGGTCGAAGGCCGAGGCCAAGGCCGCCGAATACTGCCCGGCCGCCCGGATCGAGGACGACTGGCGCGCCATGCTGGCGGATGGCGAGATCGACGTGATCGACGTCACCCTCCACCCCGAGCCGCGGGCCGAGATCATCGCCGCGGCGCTCGACGCCGGAAAGCACGTCCTCAGCCAGAAGCCCTTCGTCTCCGACCTCGACACGGGCGAGGACCTGGTGAAACGGGCCGAGGACCGGGGCGTCCGCCTCGCCGTCAACCAGAACGGCCGCTGGGCGCCGCACAAGGCCTGGATGCGCGAGGCCGTGCGCGCGGGGCTGATCGGCGACGTGATCTCGGCGCATGTGGGCATCCACTGGAACCACGGCTGGACCGCGGGCACCCCCTTCGACGAGATCGAGGACCTGATCCTCTACGATTTCGGCGTCCACTGGTTCGACTTCGTGAATTCCCTCGCGCCCGGCCGCGCGCGCAGCGTCTTCGCCACCGCGACGCCCGCGACGGGCCAGGCCAACAAGGTGCCGCTCCTGGCGCAGGCGATGATCCGGCTCGACGGCGGACAGGCGACGGTGGCCTTCGACGGCGGCGTGCCCACGGGTCCGCGCGACACGACCTTCGTGGGCGGCACCGGCGGCAGCCTCATGTCGGACGGGCCGGACCTCGGCAGGCAGGCGGTGACGCTGACGACGCCCGAGGGCATCGCGCGGCCGCGGCTCGAGGGCCAGTGGTTCAACGACGGGTTCCGGGGCACGATGGGGGAGCTTCTGTGCGCCATCGAGGAGGGGCGCGAG
>NZ_JBQLZP010000042.1:0-1327 GCF_052168335.1 Roseicyclus sp.
TGCGGGCGTGCAGGCGTGCGTGCGGGTGTGGCGATGTCTCCGCCGTGGGCTCCGTCCCGGGGGGTGCGCGTCGGGCGGCTCCGCCTAAGGGCTGCGGCGTGGAACTCCGGCAGTGGTCTGCGACGGGGGCTGTGGCGTAGGCTCCGGCAGTTCTCTGCGGCGGGGGGCCACGGCGTAGGCTCCGGCGGGGGCCAAGGCGGGGGCCGCGGCAGCGGGATCGGACGGGACACGGCCCCTGTCGGGCTGCGCCTTATCGGCGCGGAGGGCTTGCCAGTCCGGGGTCGGTGGACTAGGCGGGACGCACTGCGCCGGCCCCGGGGGGAGGCCGGCCGCGACGGGCGGCGCACGCCGGGAGGGAAGGCAGCGACACGTGGCCGGGATGCGGCGAGGCCTCTTCTGGAGACAGGTCGACGAGGTCGTCACGGCCTGCGCGGGCGGCTGGCGGGTGCTGCGCGAGAAGGGGCCGAGCCAGGTCACCTTCTGGTTCATCGCGCTGCTGATCGGGATCGCCGCGGGCTTCGCGGCGCTGTTCTTCCGCAAGGGAATCAACGCGCTCCAGCACGCGCTCTACGGCGTCGAGGACGTGCGGCTACTCCACAGTTTCGCCGAGGGGCTGCCCTGGTACGTGATCCTCCTGATCCCGGTCTGCGGTGGCCTCGCGGTCGGGCTGATCCTGCACCGCTTCACGCCGGACGGGCGGGTGCGCTCGGTCGCGGACGTGATCGAGGGGGCCGCGCTCAACAACGGACGGGTGGAGGAGCGCGAGGGCATCGCCTCGGCGCTCGCCTCGATGATCACGCTGGGATCGGGCGGCTCCTCGGGGCGGGAGGGGCCGGTCGTGCACCTCGCCGCCGTGATCTCGACGCGGGTGTCGAAGTGGATCCGCGCCGACGGGATCACCGGGCGCGACCTCCTCGGCTGCGCAGTGGCGGCGGCCGTCTCGGCGAGCTTCAACGCGCCCATCGCGGGCGCGCTCTTCGCGCTCGAGGTCGTGCTGCGGCACTTCGCGGTCCACGCCTTCGCGCCCATCGTCATCGCCTCGGCGGCGGGGACGGTCATCAACCGGCTCGAGTTCGGCGACGTGACCGAGTTCAGCCTGCTCGAGGGCGGCACGCTGCAATTCTACGTGGAACTGCCCGCCTTCCTGATACTCGGCCTCGTCTCGGGGCTGATCGCGGTGGCCTTCATGCGGGCGACCTTCTGGGCGGACGACATGGGGACGCTCGTGCAGCGGCTGACCGGCATTCCGCGCTGGCTGCGTCCGGCCGGGGCGGGGCTGCTGCTCGGGGGGATCGCGATCTTCTTCCCGCACATCATCGGCGTCGGC
>NZ_JBQLZP010000043.1:0-5673 GCF_052168335.1 Roseicyclus sp.
CGCGACTACCGCAACCGCCACGCCTCGATCCTTCTGTCGCTCGAGGCGACCGCCGAGGCCATGGCGGAGGCGGAGCGGGCGGCCTGCGCCTGACGCCCGAACTCCGGGCGATTAACGCTTCGCTATACGATTGCGGCTAACGATCCGGAGCAGCCCCAACCGAGGATTCGGGATGCTCCACGCGCTCAAGCAGTTGTTCACCGCGGGCGAGCATGCCGCGGCGGCGCCGGGTCCGGAGACGGCGCCGGATACGCAAGGCTCCCCCGTCGATCACGCGGACGCGGGGCCTCCGCTCGCGCCGGGGGCGGACCTGCCCATCGATACCGCCGCACGCGAGCGCCTCGGGCGCGGGCTCGGCAAGCTGGGTTTCGAGGTGGTCGATATCGCCGCCCTGCTCCAGACCCTCGATGAGCAATCGGGCACGGTGCAGGCCGGCCTCTCCGACCTGCGCGCCAGCGCCGCCGAGATCGACCGGGCGCTGCGCACCGCGACGGGCGCCATCGCGGACGTTGCGGCGGCGGCCGACGATTCGGTGCTGCAGGCGCGGGCCAGCGTGACGGAGGTCGGGCGCGCGGCGGGCTACGGCCGGCGGGTGGCCGAATGGGTGGGCGAGCTCGGCCAGAGGATCGGCGCGCTCGAGGAACGGCTCGCCGCGGTCAAGGAGAGCTCGGCGCGCATCGCCGACATCGCCGCCGAGGTGGGCATCCTCGCCATCAACGCCCGGATCGAGGCTGCGCGCGCCGGCGACAACGGGCGGGGCTTCGCCGTCGTGGCCGAGGCGATCAGCGAACTCGCCCAGCAGACGGCGCAGGTCACGCGCGCCATCGCGCAGGAGGTCGACGCGTTCGGGCATGCCGTCGCCGAGATCCGGAGCGAGTCCGACGGCGTGCTCGAGGATGCGGGCCGCGTCCTGGCCTCGGGGCGGAGCACGGATGCCGCCCTGACCGCGATCGGCACCCATCTCGAGGTCACGCAGGACGGCGTCACGCGCCTCGCCGGCGACCTTCGGGCGCTGAGTTCCGCGAACGAGGTCTTCCATCCCGTGCTGGACCGCCTGGCCGGCGGCATCGCCGATACCGGCGGCAAGCTGCATTCGGGCCGCGCACGGGTGGAGTCCCTCATCGACCTGGCCGAGGAGATGGTGCAGGCGAACGCCGCCATCGGCGGCACGTCCGACGACGGCCCGATGATCGAGATCGTGCGCGACCGCGCCGCCCGGATCGCGGCGGCCTTCGCGGGCGCGATCAGCGCCGGGCAGATCGGTGAGGCGGAGCTCTTCGATGGCGACTACCGGCCGGTCCCCGGGACGGACCCGCAGCAGGTGCTCGCCCGTTTCACCGCGCTGACCGACCGCCTGCTGCCCCCGATCCAGGAACCGGTGCTCGACCTCGATCCCCGCGTCGTCTTCTGCGCCGCGGTCGACAGGAACGGCTACCTGCCCACCCACAACGCGCGCTTCTCGCACCCGCAGTCGAGCGACCCGGTCTGGAACGCCGCCCATGCCCGGAACCGGCGCATCTTCGACGATCGCGTGGGCCTGAAGGCCGGGCGGAGCAAGGCGCCTTTCCTCTTGCAGGTCTACCGCCGCGACATGGGCGGCGGGCAGAGCGTCCTGATGAAGGACCTCTCCGCGCCCATCATGGTGGGCGGGCGGCACTGGGGCGGCCTGCGCCTCGGCTACCGTCTGGAATGAAAAAACCGCCGCGCATCCGGTGGGATGGCGGCGGCAGTGGCGTATCCTTCGACCGGGCGCGCCGCTTGGGGACGGCGGGGATGAGGCAGGCCGGCGCGTCCGGGACAGGGATGGAGCGCGCCGAAGGCCCGGTTGGACCGCAGGCAGAAATCCGGAACCCTCAGACGAGGGCGGGCAGGTGCAGAAGGCCGAGCGTCAGGGCCGCGATGGCCGCGATCCCCAGCGCATCGGTGACGAGCGTGGCGCGGGCATTGGCGACGATGGAAGCGATCTGGACGAACATGTCGGCATCTCCTCACCTGATGTTGTCCCTTTGTTCTCACATTCGATTAAACTTGTCTAGAACTTTATGAGAACAAACCGGAACGAAGTGGGATTTTCCACCTATCCTGCGCGGATCAGCTGGATCGCCTTGTCCTGCTCCATCAGCCACAGGAGGGTCCGCGCCGCCCTGCCCTGGTCGCTCTCGAGCTTCGCGTCGCGCGCCAGCAGCGCCCGCGCCCCGGACTGGGCCAGCGCCATCAGCGGCGTCTGGCTCTCGAGATCGGCGATGCGGAAGCGCGGCAGGCCGGACTGCGCCGTGCCGATCAGGTCGCCCGCGCCCCGGATCGCGAGATCCTCCTCGGCAATGCGGAACCCGTCCTCCGTCTCGCGCAGGACCATGAGCCGCCGCTTCGCAGTCTCGCCGAGAGGGGAGCGGTAGAGCAGAAGGCAGGTCGATTCGGCCGCACCCCGCCCCACCCGGCCCCGCAACTGGTGGAGCTGCGCCAGCCCGAAGAGGTCGGCCTGCTCGATCACCATGATCGAGGCGTTCGGCACGTCGACGCCCACCTCGATCACCGTCGTCGCCACCAGCACCCGGAGCGCGCCCGCCTTGAAGCGCGCCATCACCTCGGTCTTCTCGGCGGGCGGCATCCGCCCGTGGAGGAGGCCCACCTGCCCCTCGCCCAGTTCCGCCCGCAGGTGGCGGAACCGCTCCTCCGCCGCGACGGCGTCGTAGACCTCGGACTCCTCGACCAGCGGACAGACCCAGTAGGCCTGCCGCCCCTCGGCGAGCGCGCCCCGCAGATGCGCCACGACCTCGGCGATGCGCGCGGTCGACAGGAGCGCGGTCTTGACCGGCTTGCGGCCCGGCGGCTTCTCGTCGAGCACGCTCACGTCCATGTCGCCGTACTGCGCGAGGCTGAGCGTGCGCGGGATCGGCGTCGCCGTCATCACGAGGACGTCGGTGGCGAGCCCCTTGGCCGAAAGCCGCACGCGCTCGGCCACGCCGAAGCGGTGCTGTTCGTCGACGATGGCGAGACGCAGGTCGCGGAAGGACACGTCCTCCTGGAAGACGGCGTGGGTGCCGACGAGGATCTGGATGTCGCCCTTCGCGAGCGCCTTCAGCTTCGCCGCCCGCTCGGCCCCCTTGTCGGCGCCGGTCAGGATCTCGACGACGACGCCCGCCTCCTCGGCCATCGGCAGGAGGTTGGCATGGTGCTGCCCGGCGAGGATCGAGGTCGGCGCCATCATCGTGCCCTGCCCGCCCGCCTCGACCGCGACGAGCAGCGCCATCAGCGCGACCAGCGTCTTGCCCGCCCCCACGTCGCCCTGGAGCAGGCGGCTCATCCGCGTCTCGGAGCCCATGTCGGCCTCGATCTCGGCGATGGCGCGGAGCTGCGCGCCCGTGGGCGAGAAGGGCAGCGCGTCGAGCACCTTCTGCCTCAGCCGCCCGTCGCCCCGGCTCGCGAAGCCCTTCTGCCGCCGCCGCGAGGCGCGGGCGAGCGCCAGCGTCATCTGGTGGGCGAAGAGCTCGTCGAAGGCGAGACGTTCCCGCGCCTTGGCCGAGCGCGACAGGTCCTCCGGCCCCTCCGGCCGGTGCGCCGCGGCGAGCGCCGAGTGCCAGTCGGGCCAGCCCTTCTGGCGCTTCAGCTCGGCGTCGATCCATTCGGGCAGCGGCGGCACGCGGGCCAGCGCGCCCTGCGCCGCCTTCTGCACGACCCGCTGCGTCAGCCCGCCCGACAGCGGATAGACCGGTTCGTAGGCGGGCAGGCTCCCCGCCTCTTCGGGGGGCAGGACGTGGTCGGGATGGGCCATCTGCGCCACCCCGTCGAAGAGCTCGACCCGCCCCGAGACGACGCGCCGCGCGCCCGTCGGCAGGAGGCGCTGCAAGGCGTCGCCGCGGGCGTGGAAATAGACCAGCTCGAAGCGCGTCTCGGCGTCGTCGACCTCGATCCGGTAGGGCCCGCGTCCGGCGGGCGGGCGGTGGCGGCCGACAATCACCTCGACCGTCACCGTGCCCGGGATCGGCACGTGGCGGATCGAGGACTTGCGCGACCGGTCGACGCCGCCCGAGGGCAGCGTGAGGAGCAGGTCCTTTGGCGAGACGACCCCGAGCCCCTCGAAGTTCTTGGCCATCTTCGGGCCGACGCCCGGCAGCGTCTCGAGCCCCGCGAAGAGCGGGAACAGGATCTCGGGCCGGCCCTTCTCAGCCATCCCCGATCAGCGCGAGCCAGGCATCCTCGTCGATGGTCTCGATGCCCAGTTCCGCCGCCTTCTTCGCCTTCGACCCCGCACCGGGACCGGCCACGACGAGGTCGGTCTTGGCGCTGACCGAGCCCGCGACCTTGGCGCCCAGGGCCTCGGCCCGCGCCTTGGCCTCGGCGCGCGTCATCTTCTCGAGGCTGCCGGTGAAGACGACCGTCTTGCCCGCGACGGGGCTGCCCTCGGTCGTGCGGGCCGGCGGCGGCTCGACCGTCAGGTGCTTGACCAGACGATCGACCGAGGCGCGCTCGGCCTCCTGCGTCAGGGTCGTCGTGAGCGCGACGGCCACCGCCTCGCCGATGCCGTCGATGCTGACGATCTCGGACCAGGCCGGGCTGTCGGCGAGGAGCGGCTTGCGCGTGCGGGCGTCGGGCGCGCCCGCGGCAGGTTCGGCTGCCGCGCGATCGACGGTGGCGGCCAGCGCCTCCCAGGTGCCGAAGTGCCGCGCGAGATCGGCGGCGGCGACCTCGCCCACATGGCGGATGCCGAGCGCGAAGACCAGCCGCGACAGCGGGATGCGCCGCCGCTCCTCGATGGCGTCGAAGAGGTTCTGCGCGGACTTCTCGCCCCACCCCTCGCGGTTCTTGAGCTGCTGGAGGCCTGAGCCGAATTTCGCTTGCAGATCAAAGATGTCCGCGGGCTCCCTGATCCAGCCGTCGGCATAGAAGGCCTCGACCTGCTTCGCCCCCAGCCCCTCGATGTCGAAGGCGGCGCGGGAAACGAAATGCTTCAGTTTTTCAACGGCCTGCGCGGGACAGATGAGGCCGCCGGTGCAGCGGCGGACGGCGTCGCCCTCCTCCCGGACGGCGTCCGAGCCGCATTCCGGGCAGGTCGTCGGGAAGACGAAGGCAACAGCGTCGGCGGGACGCTGCGACAGATCCACGTCGGCGACCTTCGGGATCACGTCGCCCGCGCGGTAGACCTGCACCCAGTCGCCCACGCGGATGTCCTTGCCGTCGCGGATCGGCTGGCCGCGGGCGTCGCGCCCGGCGATGTAGTCCTCGTTGTGGAGCGTCGCGTTCGAGACGACGACACCGCCCACCGTCACCGGCTGGAGCCGCGCGACGGGCGACAGCGCGCCCGTCCGCCCCACCTGGATGTCGATGGCCAGAAGCCGCGTCCAGGCAAGCTCCGCCGGGAACTTGTGCGCGATGGCCCAGCGCGGCGTGGTCGAGCGGAAGCCGAGGCGCGACTGGAGCGCGAGGTCGTCGACCTTGTGGACGACACCGTCGATGTCGTAGCCGAGCGTGGCGCGCGCCTGCTCGATCTCGCGGTAGCGGGCCATCATCGCCGTCGTTCCGGCGCACAGGCGCGTCTCCGGGTTCACGGCGAAGCCGAGGCCCCGCAGCCGCTCGAGCGCCGCCATCTGCCCCCCGGCGAGCGGTTCGGAAACCTCGCCCCAACCGTAGGCGAAGAAGCGGAGCGGGCGGCGCCGCGTGATCGCCGGGTCGAGC
>NZ_JBQLZP010000044.1:0-6053 GCF_052168335.1 Roseicyclus sp.
GGTCTCCGGTTCGCGGGACGGGGTTCCTTGAGCGCGTGAAGTAGAGGACAAACGTCCCTTTCCGCAAGCCGTATCTGCCGGAAACCGGGAAAATGTCCTACGTTTGGGCCAGATCAGCCCGTTGGAGTTCCGTCCCATGCGCCACTTCCCGATCTTCCTCGACCTCGCGGGCCGCCGCGTCGTCGTCTCGGGCGGGGGCGAGACGGCGCTGGCGAAGCTGCGGCTGCTCCTCAAGACGGAGGCGCGCGTGACGGTCTTCGCGGCCGAGGCCGAAGCGGAGCTCCGGGTGCTCGCCGAAGAGGGACGCCTCCGCCTCGTGGAACGGGCGCTCGGGCCCGGCGACGCGCTCTGCGCCGCGCTGTTCTACGCGGCGAACGATGACGCGGCGGAGGATGCGCGCGTGGCGGCGCTGGCCCGCGCGGACGGGGCGCTGGTCAACTGGGTCGACAACCTCGGGGCCAGCCAGTTCATCACCCCCGCGATCGTCGACCGCGATCCGGTGACGGTCGCCATCGGCACCGAGGGCGCGGCCCCGGTCCTCGCCCGCGCGATCAAGGCCGACCTCGAGGCGCGGCTGCCGGCGGCGCTCGGCCTGCTCGCGCGGATCGGCAAGGGCTTCCGCGCGGCGGCCGAGGCGCTGCCCATGGGCCGCAAGCGGCGGGAGTTCTGGGCGGACTACTACTTCGCGGACGGCCCCCGCACGCTGGCCGAGCGCGGGGCGGAGGCGCTGCCGGGGGCGCTCGTCGCGCTGCTCGACCGGCATCTCTCGGAGGCGCCGCGCGAAGGCCGCGTGGACCTCGTGGGCGCGGGACCGGGCGACCCGGACCTCCTGACGCTGCGGGCGCGCAAGCTGATCGACGCGGCCGACGTGGTGATCCACGACCGGCTCGTCGCGCCCGCGATCCTCGAGCTCGCGCGGCGCGAGGCGCTCCTGATCGACGCCGGAAAGAAGGGCTTCGGCCGCGCCATGGCGCAAGACGAGATCAACCGCCTGATGGTGGAGCACGCCGCCAGCGGCGCGCACGTGGTCCGCCTGAAATCCGGCGATCCGGGCGTCTACGGCCGCCTCGACGAGGAGATCGGGGCGCTGGACGCCGCGGGCATCGCCTGGGCGATCTGCCCCGGGATCACCGCCGCCTCGGCCGCGGCCGCGCAGATCGGGCAGAGCCTGACGAAGCGCGACCGGAACTCGGCGCTGCGGCTTCTGACCGGGCACGACGTCAAGGGTTTCGCCGAGCACGACTGGCGCGGGCTCGCCCGGCCCGGTGCGGTCGCCGCCGTCTACATGGGGGTGCGCGGCGCGCGCTTCCTGCAGGGGCGGCTGATGATGCACGGCGCCGCGCCCGAGACGCCCGTGACCGCCGTGGAGAACGCGGGCCGCCCCGAGGCGCGCGTGATCGCCACGAGCCTCGGCCACCTGCCCGGCGCGCTCGAGGCCGCGGCGCCCGAGGGGCCCGTGATCCTCCTCCTCGGCCTCGCGCCCCGCGCGGCGGAGGCCGCCGCACAGACCCTCGCACAGGAGCTCGCCTGACATGCCCCCCCGCCCCTTCACGCCCAAGGTTCTGACCGCAAACGATCTTCTTCAGGGCGACGCGGTCTGGCTCGACCGCAACGGCCAGTGGACGCGCCACCATTCCGAGGCGCTCCTGATCGAGGACGAGGGGAGCGCGCAGCTCCATCTCCTCGACGCGGAGGCGCGCGGCCACGAGGTCGTCGGGCCCTATCTCGCCGACGCGAAGCCGGGGCGGAAGGGCCCCGAGCCCGCGATCCGGCGCGAGGCGTTCCGCACCGCGGGACCCTCGAACTACCCCCACGGCAAGCAGGAAACGGCCTGAAACGGGGCCGAGGAGGCAGAGCATGTACCGCTATACCGAGTTCGACGAGGCCTTCGTGCGCGCGCGCACCGCGCAGTTCCGCGCGCAGGTGGAGCGGCGGATCGACGGGTCGCTGACGGAGGAGGAGTTCAAGCCGCTGCGGCTGATGAACGGCCTCTACCTCCAGCTCCACGCCTACATGCTGCGGGTGGCGATCCCCTACGGCACGCTCGACAGCCGGCAGATGCGGCAGCTCGCCCATATCGCCGACCGCTGGGACCGCGGCTATGGCCACTTCACCACGCGGCAGAACGTGCAGTTCAACTGGCCGCGCCTGCGCGACGTGCCCGACATGCTCGACGCGCTGGCCGACGTGGGCATGCACGCGATCCAGACGAGCGGGAACACCATCCGCAACGTGACCGCCGACCATTTCGCGGGCGCGGCGGCGGACGAGGTCGCGGACCCGAGGCCTGTGGCGGAACTCATCCGGCAATGGTCGACCGACCACCCGGAATTCCAGTTCCTGCCGCGCAAGTTCAAGATCGCCGTGACGGGCAGCCCGCTCGACCGCGCGGTGACGGCGGCCCATGACATCGGGCTCAGGCTCGTCCGGCGCGAGGGCGCTCTCGGCGCGACGATCCTGGTCGGCGGCGGGCTCGGCCGGACGCCGATGATCGGGCAGGTTCTGGCGGAGTTCGTGCCCCTCGACGACCTCCTGCCCTGGCTCGAGGCCATCGTCGCCGTCTACAACCTGCTCGGGCGGCGGGACAACAAGTACAAGGCGCGCATCAAGATCACCGTCCACGAGACCGGGATCGAGGAGATCCGGCGCCAGGTGGAGGCGGAGCTGGCACTGCGCCGCCCGCTCTTCGATGCGCGCGCGATGGCGCTCCTCGACCGGATCGCGGCGGACTTCGCGCCGCCGGAATTCGAGGCGGAGGCCCCCGCGCCCCTGCCGAAGGACGCGGGCCTCCGGTCCTTCCTCGATACCAACGTCCACGCGCACCGCGTGCCGCATTACGCCATCGTCACCGTCTCGCTGAAGGCCCATGGCGCGACGCCGGGCGACGCCACGAGCGCCCAGATGCGGGCGCTGGCCGACATCGCGGAGACCTTCGCCCATGACGAGCTGCGCATCAGCCACGATCAGAACGTCGTCCTGCCGCATGTCCCGCGCCGCCACCTCGCCGAGGTCCATGCGCGGCTGAGGGAGGCCGGGCTCGCCACCGCCAATGTCGGCCTCGTCTCGGACATCATCGCCTGCCCGGGGATGGATTACTGCGCGCTGGCGACCGCGCGCTCGATCCCCGTCGCGCAGGGCATCGCGACGCATTTCGAGGCGCTGAAGCTCGAGCACGACATCGGGCCGCTCAAGATCAAGATCTCGGGCTGCATCAATGCCTGCGGCCATCACCACGTGGGCCATATCGGCATCCTCGGCCTCGACCGCGCAGGCGTGGAGACCTACCAGCTCACCCTCGGCGGCGACGGGGGGCCCGACGCGACGCTCGGCGAGCGGACGGGGCCGGGCTTCGCCTATGACGAGATCGTGCCGGCGGTGGAGCGCATCCTGCGGACCTACCTCGCGCTCCGGCAGGACCGCTCGGAGACCTTCCTCGACGCCTATCGCCGCGTCGGGATCGAGCCGTTCCGCGCGGCGCTCTACGGGGCCGAAGGGGGGCAGGCCGATGCAGCATGAGACCCTGCGCGCGCCCGACGCAACCGGAATCGCGGCGGCGCTCGCCGCGCGCCTCGAGGATGCACGGGCCGAGGCGGTGCTGGCTCATGCGCTCGGCGGCGCGCTCGGGCGCGTGGCGCTCGTCTCCTCCTTCGGGGCGGAATCGGTCGTGCTCCTGCACATGGCGGCGGCGATCGACCGGAACGTGCCGGTCCTCTTCCTCGACACCGAGATGCTCTTCCCCGAGACGCTGGACTACCAGCGGCGGGTGGCGGACGCACTCGGCCTCCGCGACGTGCGGCGCATCACGCCCGAGGACGTCGCGGCGGCGGACCCCGACGGCACGCTCCACCGCTCCGACCCCGACGCCTGCTGCGGCCTGCGCAAGACCGCGCCGCTGGAGCGCGCGCTGGCGGGCTTCGACGGCTGGATCACCGGGCGCAAGCGCTTCCAGTCGACGGGGCGTGCG
Organism: Roseicyclus sp.; assembly: GCF_052168335.1. GTDB lineage: Bacteria > Pseudomonadota > Alphaproteobacteria > Rhodobacterales > Rhodobacteraceae > Roseibacterium. The sequence goes on from NZ_JBQLZP010000044.1 coordinate 3,965, forward strand.
CGCCTGCCACTCTTCGAGGCGGAGGCGACGGGACGGATCAAGGTGAACCCGCTCGCGCGCTGGGGTGCGGAGGAGCTGCGGGCCTACATGGAGGCGCACGCCCTGCCCCGCCATCCGCTGGTGGCGCGCGGCTATCCCTCGATCGGCTGCGCCCCCTGCACCGCGCCCGCGGACGCAGGCGACCCCCGCGCCGGGCGCTGGAAGGGCCTGGCGAAGGACGAGTGCGGCATCCATTTCGTGGACGGCCGCGCGATCCGGCGGGCGTCGTGAGGGCGGAGGGCGGAGCGATGCGTATTTTCGGGAAAGATGAAGGAGGGGTGCGGTGACGGAGGATCGCGTGATCGTGCGGGACACGGGTTTCGCGGCCGAGGACATGGGCGGGGCGCGCGCGCTCGAGCTCGGGCCGGGGGACGATGTGGCGGGGCTCGACCTCGGCGGCGTGGAACTCGTGCGCATCGCCTTCCCGAAATTCGCCGACGGGCGCGGCTTCACGCTCGCCCGCAGGCTCAGGGCGATGGGCTATGCCGGGCGGCTCCGGGCGAGCGGGCACGTGCTGGCCGACCAGTACGCGATGGCGCGGCGCTCGGGGTTCGACGAGGTGGAGATCCCGGCGTCGCTCGCCGCGCGGCAGGACGAGGCGCAATGGCGCGCGCGGGCCGACTGGCGGGCGGGCGACCACCGCGCGCGGCTCGGACCCCGGAGCCCCGGGGCGGCCTCCGGGGCGCCCCAAGTCACACCCCCCGTCACGTCCCCCGTCACGTCCCGGAGCGGCAGGTTGACACGCGGCGGTTGAACCGGGGGTTCCCCTGATCCAGATCAAGGCCTAGACAGGAGGGCGCGGGCAAGCTCCGCGCCGGATGCAGATGACCGAGCAGAGACCCGTGAAAGACGCAGACGCGAGCCCCGTGAAGGCGACCCCCACCCTCCCCGACGCGCAGACGGTGACGGATGTGCAGCATTACACCGACCGGCTGTTCCGGTTCCGCTGCACCCGGCCGCCATCGCTGCGCTTCCGCTCGGGCGAGTTCGTGATGATCGGCCTCATGGGCGACCCCGACCCGGAGACCGGCAAGGTCAAGCCGCTCCTGCGCGCCTACTCCATCGCCTCGCCGGCCTGGGACGACGAACTCGAGTTCTACTCGATCAAGGTGCCGAACGGGCCGCTCACCTCACGGCTCCAGCACATCAGGCCGGGCGACGAGATCATCCTGCGCCCCAAGCCCGTGGGCACGCTGGTGCACGACGCGCTGTTGCCGGGCAAGCGGATCTGGTTCTTCGCCACGGGGACCGGCATCGCGCCCTTCGCCTCGCTCCTGCGCGATCCGCAGACCTACACGGATTACGACGAGGTCATCCTGACGCATACCTGCCGCGAGGCGGGGGAACTGACCTATGGACGCGAGCTGATCGAGAGCATCCGCAACGACGCGCTCCTGGCCGAGCTGATCGGGGAGGGTTTCGCCGACAAGCTGCGCTACTATCCCACCACGACTCGGGAAGAGACGGCGAAGATGGGGCGGATCACCGACCTCATGCGCTCGGGCGAGGTCTATGACGATCTGGGCGTCGCGCCCCTCTGCCCCGAGAACGACCGCGCGATGATCTGCGGCAACCTCGCCTTCAACCTGGAACTGAAGGCGATGCTTGAGGAATACGGCCTCCGCGAGGGGGCGAACTCGCAGCCCGCGGAATACGTGGTGGAGAAGGCCTTCCTCGACTGACGCGGCCATGACCGCGCGACAGGCCCCGGATGCCGGTCCGGGGCCGTTTTCGGTTCACTCCACGCCGAGGAGGCGCCGGACGCGGGCGAGCGCCTCGTCCCGGACCGCCGGCATGTCGCGCGCCTGTTCGAGCGCGGCGCGCGCCGTCCGCCGGCCGAGCGCGGAGAGCTCGGAGGCCTCGAGGGCGGCGATGGCGGTCTCGAAGTCGAAACCCTCGGGCGAGAGGATCGCGGCGAGGTCGATCTCAGGCGCGGGCGCCGCCGGGTCGGCGGCGACAGGTACGGCAGATGCCGCCTCGGCCGCCGGGGCCGCGGCCCCGGCGGAGGCCTCCGGGGCTGCCCCGCTCGCGGCCTCGGCCGGGGCGGTCT
>NZ_JBQLZP010000045.1:0-4566 GCF_052168335.1 Roseicyclus sp.
GCTGCCGAAGGGGCGCTTCGCGATCGCCCAGCCGCAGGACGACGGCAGCACCTGGCGCGCCGCGATCGAGATCGCGGCGGACCGCTTCACCGTCGATCTGCGCGATGCGCCCGACCAGAGCCCGGGGCCCTACAACGCCAGCCGCGACGGCGCCGTGATCGCCTGCCAGATCCTCTTCAAGGCGCTGACCGACCCCGAGCGCTTCGCCAACGCGGGCTCCTTCGAGCCGCTGACCGTCCTGACCCGGCCCGGCAGCCTCTTCGATCCCTCGCCCGAGGCGGCGCACGGCTACTATTTCGAGACGCGCATCCGGCTCGTGGACATGCTCTGGCGCTGCCTCGCGACCGAGGCGGGCGCGGACCTGCCGGCGGGCCACTTCGCCTCGATCTTCGGCACGGTGATCGCCGGAACCCACCCCGAGACCGGCCGCCGTTACGCGATGGTCGAGCCGCAGATGGGCGGCTGGGGCGCGACCGGGCGGCGTCCGGGCAACGACGCGATGTTCTCCACCAACCACGGCGACACGTTCAACTGCCCCGTCGAGGTGGCCGAGGCCCGCTACGGCTTCGAGGTCGTGTCGAAGGCGCTCGGCGAAAGGCCCGAGCGTCCGGGGGAGCATGCCGGGGGCAGGGGCCTCGTCACGCGCTACAGGATGCGGGGTGCGGCGGTGATGTCGGCGGGCTTCTCCCACGCGGAGGTCCCGGTCTGGTCGCTGCCGGGCGCCGGACCGGGTGGCCGCAACGCGCTCGCGGTCCGCAAGGGCGATGACCGCGTGGCGCAGCCGGGCTTCGTCAGCAACCTGCGCCTCTCGGCCGGGGACGAGGTCGAGATCCGGACCGCCAGCGGCGGGAATGCCGCCATGCCCTGAGCGGTCTCGGGCGCCGCGTCCGGCAATCGGGCAACGACCTCGACCGGGGAGGGGCAGGGCCGGCCCGTTCGGATGCAGCGGGGCGTTGGTGGCCAATCTGTGGCAGGCCCCGCGGTTCCCCCGCGGGCGGCGCGGTGGCGTCCTCGGCCTGCGCTTGCTGGACGGAGGCCGCCCGAACCGGCGCGCAGGGCGGCACATCCCGAAGCTCGCGACGCGCCGCGCCCGCGCGCGAACTTGCCATTCCGACGCCCGAATTTCACCATCGCGGGTGGCGATGCTGCCGGACAAGTTTCGCCATGAACAAGCAACCTCGATGACCTGCTTCAACGAGCTGTACGCGGATCATTTCTTCTTCGTGGCCTCGGGCATCAGCCTGCTGGCCGCGCTGGTGATGATCTGGACCGTCCGGACGCAAGCGTTCCACGGCAAGGTCTTCTACGCCCTCACCTTCGTCGGCGTGATCTGGACGCTCCTGTCCGTGGGACTCGAGGCGGCCTCGGCCGGCCAGGACTGCCAGCTCGGCTGGGCGACGGTGGCGTGGCTGGGGAACGCGCTGGTCCCGGTCGCGTGGTGCTTCTTCGTCCTATCCTACCTCGGCAATGGCGCCTGGCCGCACGCCGGCAAGGCGCGCGTCGCCGTCGTCGTGTTCCCCGTCGCGGCGCTGGCCTTCGCCGCCACGAACCCGTGGCACAACCTCCTCTACCTCGACACCACGGCGATCCCCGTCGGCAGCGACCGCATCGACTTCGACCACGGCCCGGCCTTCTACGTCATCATCGCCATCCTCTACGCCTTCGTGCTCGCGGCACTCTGGCGGCTGGCGGGCGCCTTCCGGCGCGCGAGGCGGTCCGCCTGGGCGCTGCTGGCGACGCTCGTCGGGGTCACGATCTCGCCGCTCGTCGCCAATGCGGCCTATGTCGGCTTCGGGTTCCGGGTCTTCGGCGTCGATCCCACGGCCTACCTCTTCACGCTGGGCGTGCTGCTCTTCACCTGGCTCCTGGTGTCCAACAAGACCATCGACATGGCCTCCGTCGGCCGGTCGATCCTGTTCGACACGATGAGCGAGCCCGTCGTCCTGATCGACCGGCAGCGCAATGTCGTGCTCATGAACATGGCCGCCCGGCGCAGCGCGCTGGTCGACGGGGGCGGGGCGCTGCTGAGGGCGGTCATCCGCGACATGGACTTCTCGGGGCGCGCCGCCGGGGATGCCCATGTCGGCGTCGGGGAGAAGGTCTACGAGCCGCGGTCGGCCGGGATCGAGAACCCGCTCGATCCCGCGGGCCCGGTCCTGGGCTGGAGCGTCACCTTCGTCGACATCACGGACCGCATCGCCGCCAGCGCCGCGCTGCAGGAGGCGCTGCGCAAGGCGGACGAGGCCAACCGCGCCAAGGACGAGTTCATCGCCGTGGTCAGCCACGAGATGCGCACGCCCCTGACCTCGCTGAAGAGCGGTCTCACGCTCGCGCTCAGCGGCCGTCTGGGCGAACTCAGCGACCAGGTGCGCTCCTCGCTCGAGATCGCGCATCGCAGCGGCGTGCGCCTGTCGCGCCTCGTGGACGACATCCTCCTCGCGCAGAAGATGGACCTCGGCGCGCTGTCTCTCGAAAGCCAGAGGGTCGATCTCGCCCGGTCCCTCGAGGAGAGCATCGAGGAGAACAGGACCTTCGCCTCCGCCCGGGGCGTGCGCCTCGCCATCGCGCGGATCGACCGGCCCGCGATGGTGGTCGGCGACGCCTTCGCCATCCGGCAGATCATCGACAACCTCGTCTCGAACGCGATCAAGTTCTCGGACGAGAAGGGCGTCGTCGAGGGCACGCTGCGCAATGAGGGCGGCCGTCTGCGCCTCTCGATCCGGGACACCGGGCGCGGCATCCCGGAGGGCAACGAGGACGTCGTGTTCGGCCGCTTCCGGCAGGTGGCGAACGGCAAGCAGGGCTCGACGCAGGGCTCGGGGCTCGGCCTCCACATCGCGCGGCGGCTGGCCCGGCAGATGGAGGGCGACGTCTTCTACGAGAGCAAGGAAGGCGTCGGCACGACGTTTCATCTGGAGTTCAACCAGGCGATCAGCGTCGAGGCCGCTCCGCCGCGCATGGTCGGCTGACGGCGCGGCCCCGCGCCCGGGTTCACCGCGCGCGCGGCGCCGCGCGGCGCACGGCGCGCACCAGGTCCCCCGGCGAGATCGGCTTCTGCAGATGCACGTGGTCGTCGTCCCCGCGCTCGCCATGACCGGCGGCGCGGTAGCCCGAGACGAACACGATCCTGGCGCCACGCTGCTCGAGGAGCCGGGCCACCGGCAGGCTGCTCTCGCCGTTGAGGTTGCGGTCGAGAACCGCCACCTCGACATCGGCCGCCTCGGCCTTCTCCAGCGCCTCCGACAGCGATCCGGCCTCGCCCACGATCGCGGCCCCGGCCTCGCGCAGCATCTCGACGAGGTCGAGCCGCACGATCGCCTCGTCCTCGACCACCAGGATGCGAAGGCCCGCGAGCGCGGCGTCCTCCGCCGCCGGGGCGGCGGGCTCGGGCGCGGGGGCGCCCTCCCGCGTGTCCTGCCCTCCCGCGGGCAACGGCACGCAGAGCACGCAGCGCAGCCCGTCGGGCGCGTGGTCGAGACGCACGCCGTCGCCATCGGTGAAGAGCCCGAGGAGCAGCGACGTCCCGAACCCCTTGCGCGCGGGCGGCCCCGAGACCGGCGGCCCCCCGGTCTCCTTCCAGACGACGCGCAGCATGGGCCGGTCTCCGGACGGCTCGATCGACCAGCCGAGGCTCACCCGTCCGTCGGGCACCGACCAGGCCCCGTACTTGATCGCGTTCGTCGACAGCTCGTGGAGTGCCAGGGCGAGGTCGGCGGCCTCCTTCGGCGGCAGGACCACGCCGCGGTCGCCTTCGAGCTCGAGCTGCCGCGCATCGGCGGCGCGGCCCATCTCGTCGTCGATGAGCCGGCCCATCGTGGCCCCTTCCCAGCGGCCTTCGGACAGCACGCCGTGGGTGCGCGCCATCGCGCCCACCCGGCCGCTCAGCGCCGCCACGAAGTCCGCCTTGCTCTGCGCGGGCTCGTCGCTGATCCGGATCATCGCGGTGATCGTGGCCAGCATGTTGCGCACCCGGTGGTCGAGCTCGCGCATCAGCAGATCGCGCCGCTCGGCGTCGCGCTTGCGCTCGGTCACATCCCAGAGGGTCAGGACGGCGCCGGTCACGCTGCCGTCCGGGCCGAAGATGGACCCGCCGCGGAAGTGGCACGAGGCATGGTGGCCGGTCGCGGTCCGGACGAGATACTCCGTCTCCTCGAGATCCTCGCCCCGGAGCGGCGGGCGGTCCGGTCCGGCCTCGGGGGCGAGCGGGGCACCGTCCGCCGCGAGAAGCTGCCGCGTCTCGAGGAGTTCGGCGAAGTCCTGCTCCTCCTCCCGCAGCGGGCCGAGGAGCTTCCAGGCCTCGCGGTTGGCGTAGATGACGCGGCCCCTTTCGTCGAGCGCGATGACCCCCTCGGACATGTTCTCGAGGATGCCCTGCCGCTGCGCCGTCAGCGCGCCGACCTCGTCGAGGAGGCGCTGGCGCTCGGTCGCGACGTCCTCGGCCCGGACACGGCGGTCGACTTCGCGCTCGAGCTCGCCCGCGGTCCGCCTCCAGGAGACGGCCGCCGCCGAGAGATGGCGGTTCTGCCGCATGATCGTCGCGATGGCGAGGCCGAGCAGCACCGAGGC
>NZ_JBQLZP010000046.1:0-2571 GCF_052168335.1 Roseicyclus sp.
GCGGCGCGTGGCGCGGCAGGCCCGCCGGAACGAGCTCGCCCGAGGCCACCAGCGCCCCGGTGATCGAGCGCCAGCCGAGCATCATGCCCCCCCCTCCAGCGCCGCCTGCGTCGTCTGCACGTAGTTTGTGAAGGTCTGCCCGACGCGCCAGAGGTTGGGCTGCCCAGTCGCGCGCAGGTAGTCGGCCCAGGTGAGCCAGGAGCTCTCCGTCGAGCGGACATGGAGGAGCGGAACGCCCGGCGGCGGCGTATCGCCGTGGCGCGCGGCGAGCGCGGGGCTCCAGACCGGCTCCACCGCCTCGTCGAAGAGATGGTGGACCGTCCCGTCGCTCCAGCGCCCGTGGCCGTAGCGGATCGCCACGTCCACCCCGTCGCCGAGCGCGGGCACTCCCGTGGGCGTCGTCATCACGTTGACGAGAAGCTCGGGCGCCGCCCGGTAGAAGGCCGCGAGGCGCGGCATCAGCCAGTAGGTCGCGACGCCGACCGAGCAGGCCACGGTGACGGAGCGTTCGCGCCGCTCGGCATCGGTCCTGAGCGTGTCGAGCGCATCCGCGATCTGGCCGAGCCCGCCCGCGATGGCGGCGGCCAGCGCCTCGCCCGCCTCGGTCGGCCGCGCCGGACGGCGGCCCCGGTCGAGGAGACGCAGGCCGACGTGATCCTCGAGCTGACGCACCGCCTGGCTGATCGCGGGCTGGGTCACGTTCAACTCGGCCGCCGCAGCCTGGACCGAGCCGGTGCGCGCCACCGCGAGGAAGGCCGAGAACAGACGGAGGGGCGGAAGATCGGGCGTCATAACATAAGTTATGGCTTATGTTATCTTCAATGCAATCGCCGTTTCGCGCGGGGGCGACCGGCCCTAGCCTCGGCGCAGGAAACACCTCTCTCGCGAAAGGGCGAACCATGGACGGCGCGCAGATCGAAGGCGTTGCGATCGGGGAGAACGGGCTGACCCTCACCCTGCCCGACGGAAGCCAGGGCTACTACAATTTCTGGTGGCTCCGGGACAATTGCCGGAGCTCCTTCGACGCCGAGACGCGGGAGCGGACCTTCGACATATTCCACTACGCCACGACGCCGCGCCCGGCCGAGGCACGGATCGAGGATGGCGCGCTGGTGATCGACTGGGCGGGCGAGGATCACGTCTCGCGCTATCCGCTCGGGATGCTCGCGGACTACGCGACCGGCGCGCCGCGCCACGACCCCGCCGACCTGCCGCGCAGGCCCTGGTATTCGGACCATTACCCGAACGTCACCCGCGTCTCGCACCCCCTGCTCCTCGAAAGCGCGGAGGAGCGGCGGCGCTGGATGGAGGCGCTGCTGGTCGAGGGCATCGCCATCGTCACCGACATGCCCGACAGCGACGAGGGCCTGACCCGCACGGCCGAGTTGATCGGAACCATCCGGCCGAGCTTCTTCGGCGCCTATTTCGACGTGCGCACGCATATCAAGCCCACGAACCTCGCCTATACCGCCAAGGCGCTGGAGCTGCACACCGACGTCCCCTCGGAGGAGCTGGCGCCCGGCATCCAGTTCCTGCATTGCCGCGCCAACAGCGTGGTGGGGGGGCAGAACCTCTTCCTCGACGGCACGGCGGTCGCCAACGATCTCCGCCGCGAGGACCCCGAGGCCTTCCGCCTGCTGACCGAGATCGACATCCCCTACTACAAGGAGCATGACGGCATCGACATGCGCGCCCGCCAGCGGGTGATCGAACTCGACCGCCACGGCGAGGTCTCGGGCGTCACGATCAGCCAGCACATGGCCGACGTCTTCGACCTGCCGCAGCATGTGCTCGACAGCTACTACCCCGCCTTCGTCCGTTTCGGACGGATGCTGCAGGAGGACCGCTACGTCATGCGCTTCACGCTCCGGGCGACCGAGTGCATCGTCTTCGACAACCACCGTATCGTGCATGGCCGCGCCGCCTACTCGGCCACCAGCGGCGAGCGCTACCTGCGCGGCACCTACACCGACCGGGGCGAGCTGCGCGGCATCTACCGGGGCATGGTCTCGACGGGGCGTTTCGGATGAAGGACGCGCTCGAGGACACGGCGCTCCAGGCGCTGCGGGTCGATCTCGCGGCCGCCTTCCGCATCACGGTGCGCTTCGGCTGGCACGAGTCGGTCGGCAACCATTTCAGCGCCGCCGTCTCGGCGGACGGACGGCGCTTCCTGATGAACCCGAAGTGGCGGCATTTCGGGTCGATCCGGGCCTCGGACCTGCTGCTGCTCGACGCGGACGACGCGAGCGTCATGGAGGGGCCGGACGCGCCCGACGCCTCGGCCTGGACCGTCCATGGCGCGCTGCACCGCGCGCGGCCGGACGTGCGCGTGGTGCTGCATTGCCACCCGCCGCACGCGACGGCCCTCGCGGCGCTGAAGAGCCCGTCGCTGCCGCCCATCGACATGAACACGGCCCGCTTCTTCGGCGACCTGGCCATCGACCTCGAATGCGGCGGCATCGCCGACGACGAGAACGAGGGCGCGCGGATCGCGGCGGCGCTGGGGGATCACTCGACGCTCCTGATGGCGAACCACGGGCTGACCTGCACCGGGCCGACGGTCGCGGCGGC
>NZ_JBQLZP010000047.1:0-9437 GCF_052168335.1 Roseicyclus sp.
TCGCCCGCCGCGAGCGGCCGCGCCTCATCACCCTCGGCGCGTCGCTCAACCTCTTCGAGCACCCGGTCCGCGCCGTGCGCGAGATCGCGGACGAGGTCGGCGCGCACCTGATGTTCGACGCCGCCCACCAGTGCGGGGTCATCGCAGGCAAGGCCTGGTCCGACCCGCTGGCCGAGGGCGCGCACCTCATGACCATGTCGACCTACAAGAGCCTCGGCGGCCCCGCCGGCGGCCTAATCGTCACGAACGACGCCGCCCTCGCCGAGCGGCTCGACCACATCGCGTTTCCGGGCATGACGGCGAATTTCGACGCGGCGAAGTCGGCGGCGCTGGCCGTGACGCTGCTCGACTGGAAGGCGCATGGCCGGGCCTACGCGGCGAAGATGATCGAGGTGTCGAAGGCGCTGGCCGGTGCGCTCGGAAATCGGGGCCTGCCGGTCTTCGAGACCGCGCGGGGGGCGACCGAAAGCCACCAGTTCGCCCTTCTCGCCGCGCCCTGGGGCGGCGGGCAGGCGGCATCGAAGAAGCTCCGGCGCGCGGGCTTCCTCGCCTGCGGGATCGGGCTGCCGGTGGCGGAGCTCGCGGGCGACATGAACGGTCTGCGCATCGGCACGCCCGAGCTCGTGCGCTGGGGCGTCGATGTCGGGGACGTGGACGCGCTGGCCGACCTGATCGCCGAGGCGCTCGCGTCGAACGACCCGGACGCGATCGCGCCCCGCACCGCCGCGCTCCGGCAGCGGTTCGACAGGCTGCACTACATGCTCTGAGGCGCGCGCCTCACTTGTCGCGGAACTGCGGCTCGCGCTTCTCGAGGAAGGCGGCCATGCCCTCCTTCTGGTCCTCGGTGGCGAAGAGCGCGTGGAAGAGCCGCCGCTCGAACAGCAGGCCCTCGCGCAGCGGCACCTCGTAGGCGCGGTTCACCGCCTCCTTCACCGCCATGGCGGTCAGCGCGGACTTCTCCGAGATCTTGGCGGCGGCGGCCATCGCCTCCTCCATGAGCTTCTTGGCGGGGACCACGCGGCTGACGAGGCCGGAGCGCTCGGCCTCCTCGGCGGTCATGAAGCGACCCGTCAGGTGCATGTCCATAGACTTGGACTTGCCGACGAAGCGGGTGAGGCGCTGCGTGCCGCCGATGCCTGCCACCACGCCGAGGTTGATCTCGGGCTGGCCGAACTTGGCGGTGTCGGCGGCGATGATGAAGTCGCACATCATGGCGAGCTCGCACCCCCCGCCCAGCGCGTAGCCCGAGACTGCCGCGATGATCGGCTTGCGGACGCGCAGCATCTGCTCGACCTCGGTGCCGAAGAGGTCCGAGGTGAAGGCGTCGACGAAGGACTTCTCGGACATCTCCTTGATGTCCGCCCCCGCCGCGAAGGCCTTTTCCGAGCCCGTCAGCACGATGCAGCGGACCTTGTCGTTCTCGTCGGCCTGTTTCAGCGCCTTCGAAAGCTCGCCGAGGAGCTGCGTGTTCAGCGCGTTCATGGCGTCGGGACGGTTGAGCTTGATGAGCGCGATGTGGTCTTCGATCTCGACGATCAGGGTTTCGTAGGCCATGCGTCGGATACTCCGGCTGGTGGGCTCAGATGCGCAGGGTTAGCACCGCGGGCGGCGGGTTCAACCTATCTTTGGCAGTCCGGGCAATAGAAGCTCGACCGTCCCGACTGCACCTTCCTGCGCACGATCCCGCCGCAACCGGGGGTCGTGCAGGGCTCGCCCTCTCGGCCGTAGACGCGGAAATTGTGCTGGAAATAGCCCAGATCGCCGTCCGCCTGCCGATAGTCGCGCAAGGACGAGCCGCCGGCCTCGATCGCCTCGGCCAGCACCTCGCGGATGTCGGAGACGAGGCGCGTGATGCGCGGCCGCCCGATGCGCCCGGCATGGCGGAGCGGCGAGATACCCGAACGGAACAGCGCCTCGCAGACGTAGATGTTGCCAAGGCCGGCCACGATCCGCTGGTCGAGGAGCGCGGCCTTGACCGGCGTGCGCCTGCCCGCGAAGGCGCGGGCGAGATGGTCGTCGCTGAACGCGTTGCCGAGCGGCTCGGGCCCGAGACCGGCGAGCAGCCAGTGCGCCTCCGCCCGGTCGGTGGCGACGAGGTCCATCGCCCCGAAGCGCCGCGCGTCGTTGAAGGTGACGCGCATCCCCGCCTCGGTGTCGAGCACGACGTGGTCGTGCTTCTCGGGCGCGGGATGGTCGTGGAAGAAGACGCCGGGCGCCTGCCGCGCGCCCCCGCCCGAGACGATCATCCGCCCCGACATGCCGAGATGCACGATCAGCGTCTCGCCCGAGGAGAGGTCGGCGAGGATGTATTTCGACCGGCGCCGCAGCCGCTCGACCCGCTGGCCGGTCAGCCGCTCTGCCATGCGCTCGGGAAAGGGCCAGCGCAGGTCGGGCCGGTTCACCTGCGCGCGCGCGATAACCGCGCCCTCCAGCACGGGGGCGAGGCCGCGGCGAACCGTTTCCACTTCCGGCAATTCGGGCATCAGCCCCTCGGGTTCTGCTCCAGACGAACCCGCAGGATTTGGCGCAGCTCGGCGGCGCCTGCAACCGTCTTCAGGATCTCCACGCTCCGCCCGTCCGCGAAACCGAGGCGGAAGGAATGCACCGCGTCCTCCTCGACGGTGCGGAGGTCGCGCAAGTCGTAGTGCCGCGTCGGCAGCAGCGTGGAGCGCAGGGCGAGCACGTCGCCCGACACCTGGACCCGATAGCGGAGCATGGCGACGTTGGCATAGGCGAGCAGGAGGATCATGGCCTCGGCCATCAGGGGCGGCAAGTCGATCCGCTCCCGGCCCAGGGACTCGGGATCGAACATCGTCAGGAGAAGAAGGACCGTAACCAAGGGCATCAGGAGCCGCGCGCCGATGCTCGGACGGAACACGCGCCAGTCCCCCTCGGTCACGGCCTGCCGCCCCGTGCCCAGCGTGGCGAGCCCCGCCGCGATCGCCGCCTCGCCCGTTCCGGCACGCGGACGGGACCCGAAGTCGTGCCACCCGATCATGCGCCGAAGCGCGCGCGAACGCCGCGCCGCGACCATGACGACGACGGCGAGGGCGATGTAGACGAGGATCATCGTCAGGTCGTCCATCGCGGAATGCTCCTGCGGCAAATGATGGTTTGTCCTTCCCGGGTCGAAGGATTACCTCCCATGACGACGGCAATAGGGCGGCACCATGGCTGACGACACGAACACCACGCATTTCGGCTTCCGCACGGTCGGCGAGACCGAGAAGGCCGGCCTCGTCCATGGCGTCTTCACCAATGTGGCCAGCCGCTACGACGTGATGAACGACGTGATGAGCGCGGGCATCCACCGGGTCTGGAAGGACGCGATGATGGACTGGCTGGCGCCCCGGAACGGCCAGCGCCTCCTCGACGTGGCGGGCGGCACGGGCGACGTCGCCTTCCGCTTCCTCGCCCGCGCCCCGGAGGCCAGCGCCGTCGTCCTCGACATGACCGAGTCCATGCTCCGTGAGGGGGAGCGCCGGTCCGAGGCGCAGCAGCTCGCCGACAAGCTCGACTGGGTCGTCGGCGACGCCATGGCGCTGCCCTTCCCGGACAACAGCTTCGACGTCTACACGATCAGCTTCGGCATCCGGAACGTGACGCGCATCCCGGACGCGCTGTCCGAGGCCTTCCGCGTGCTGCGCCCCGGCGGCCGGCTGATGGTGCTGGAGTTCAGCCAGCTCACGAACGCGGGGCTCCAGAAGCTCTACGACCTCTATTCCTTCAACGTGATCCCGCGCATGGGCCAGGTGATCGCGGGCGACCGCGACAGCTACCAGTACCTCGTGGAGTCGATCCGCAACTTCCCCGACCAGGAAACCTTCGCCTCCATGATCCGGGCCGCGGGCTTCGGGCAGGTGAAGTACCGCAACCTCAGCTTCGGCATCGCGGCGCTGCATTCCGGCTGGAAGATCTGAGGTGAAGGGACCCCACAACATCTGGCGCCTCGTGCGCACCGGGGCGACGTTCGAGCGGACGGGTGCCATGGGCGCCGTGCTCGAGGCGCTGGAGGCGCCGAAATCGGTGCGCGTCGCCGCGCGCGTCCTCGGCTGGCCCTTCAAGTGGCTGGGGCTGCGTGGCGATCCATCCACGCCGCCGGTGCCCCGCGCGCTGACCGCGCTCGGGCCCGCCTACATCAAGTTCGGCCAGATCCTCTCGACCCGTCCCGACGTGGTCGGTCACGACATGGCGCAGCATCTCCAGGTCCTGCAGGACAAGCTGCCGCCCTTCCCGCGCGCCGAGGCCGTGCGCGTGGTCGAGCGCGAGATGGAGGCGCCGCTCGACAGCCGGTTCTCGGAGTTCTCGGAGCCGGTCGCCGCCGCCTCCATCGCGCAGGTCCACAAGGCGCGGCTGGCCGATACCGGCCGGCCCGTCGCCGTGAAGGTCCTGCGCCCCGGGGTCGAGCGTGCCTTCCGCAAGGATATCGACGCCTTCTATCTCATCGCCTGGTTCGTCGAGACGCTGTCGCCCTCCTCCCGCCGGCTCCGGCCGCGCGACGTGATCGCCCATTTCGAGGGCGTCGTGATGCAGGAGCTCGACCTCCGGATCGAGGCCTCCGCGGCCGGCGAGTTCGCCGCGAACACCGCCCGGGACGAGGGCTTCGAGGTGCCGACGGTGGAGTGGTTCCTCTCCTCGCGGCGGATGATGACGCTGGCCTGGGCCGAGGGCGTCCCCCTGTCGGATCTCGCCGCGATCGACGCGCTCGGGCACGACCGCAAGGCGCTGGCCGCGCGGGTCCTCCAGATGTTCCTGCGCCACGCGCTCCGCGACGGGTTCTTCCACGCCGACATGCACCAGGGGAACCTGAAGGTCGCGCCGAACGGCGATGTCGTCGCGCTGGACTTCGGGATCATGGGGCGGATCGACGAGTACACGCGCCGCGTCTACGCCGAGATCCTGATGGGCTTCATCCGCAAGGATTACCGCCGCGTCGCCGAGGTGCATTTCGAGGCGGGCTATGTGCCCGCCGACCGCGACGTGGGCGAGTTCGCCCAGGCGCTGCGCTCGGTGGGCGAGCCGATCTTCGGCATGGACGCAAGCCGCATCTCGATGGGCAGGCTCCTCGCCTACCTCTTCGAGGTGACCGAGCGCTTCGGGATGGAGACGCGGACAGAGCTGATCCTGCTGCAGCGCACCATGGTCGTGGTCGAGGGCGTCGCCCGTTCGCTCGATCCCGAGATCAACATCTGGACGGTCGCGCGTCCCGTGGTCGAGGAATACATCAAGGAGAACATCGGGCCGAAGGCCCTGGTGCGCGACCTCCTCACGACCGCGCGCGTCCTCGCCCGCTTCGGCCCGCGGCTGCCGCAACTGGCCGAGGCAGCCCTCCTCGCCCAGTCGAACCCGCCCCGCCGCAAGGAGCGCTCGCCCTGGCCGGAACGGTTCGGCTACGGGATCGCCGGCGCGCTCCTGGCGTCGCTCGCCGCCCTCCTCGCGGCGCAGTTCTAGAACGAGGCTTGCGGCGGGACAGCCTGCCGCGCGGGTCCGGGCAAGCGCGCATGCGCAGGCACGACAGGCGAACCCGCCACGCCCCCCGATGGGGGCGGCGCGCGACGGGCGCGGGCGTGGGCGCGTCCGGGCGGCACTGGCGACGCTCGCGGCCCTCGGTGCCAAACGGCGTGGCGAGATGCCTCGACCGTCTTGCCGCGAGCGCCGAGGCCACCGCGCACGCGCCTCCTTGTGCCGGGCACTCCGCCCGGTGTCCGGTGGAGATGCCTCGCCGCCGGTTTCCCGCGCGCCGGACCACGCCGAGCGGGGATCATCCGCCCTGGCGCAGAACCTCGATCGTGTCGGCGGGGATGCTGACGCCTCCCGCCATCGTCAGGAAGACCCGTCCGTCGCGGAGGCTGGCTTCCTCGATCCGCCCCGCGATGGAGGCGGGGCGCGTGTCGAGCAGCGTCTCGCCCGACCAGTTCTCGACGGCGAGCGCATAGGTTCCCGGCGGCAGCGCCCGTCCCTGCAGGTCCGCGCCCGTCCAGGCGAAGGGCGCGTCGGACAACGGGATCGGGAGACGCTGCACGACCGATCCGCGGTCGTCCGTCACCACGAGCTCCATCCGGTCCGCCCGGTCGGCGGGCTGGGAGCGGACAGTGACCGGCGCGCCGTCGAAGGCCACCGGCATCGGGGCCACCGCCTCCATCCCGATCCAGCCGCCGAGCTGGCCCATCCCCAGCGTGCCGAGGCCGTTCGCGAAGGTCTCCAGCAGCTGATTGGTGCGCACCTGCTGCTCGACGCCCGAGAAGGTGGCGAGCTGCGTCGCGAACTCGGTCGACTCCATCGGGTTGAGCGGGTCCTGGTTCTTCATCTGCGTGGTGAGGAGCTGGAGGAAGGTCTGGAAGTCGGCCGTGATCACCGAACGGTCGGCGGAGGCCGCCCTTCCATCGGGGCGGCTGGCGGTCTGCGCGGGAAGGATCTCCATGTCCGTGCCTTTCGATCAGAGCCTCAGGTCGAGCGCACGCAGCGCGCCGGCGCCGGGAGGGGGAGGCGGCGGGGCTTGCACCGCCTCGGTCCGCTGGATGCCCCGCGAATCGCGTTCGCCGCCGCCCCGGGCCGTCCCGCCCTCGGCCGAGCCCGCACCGATGCGCACCTGCGGCGGCTCGAGGCCGGAGCGGGCGAATTCCTGCGCCAGGATGTCCAGGTGCCGGCGCATGAGGTCCGCGGTCTCGGGGCGATCCGCGAGGATCGACACCACCATGACCCCTCCCGTCTCCACGAGGCTGAGCCGCACGCGGCCGAGTTCGGGCGGATCGAGCGCGATCTCGAGCGTCCCCGTCCCGAGTTCGCGCAGCGGGCTGGGCAGGGTCGCGACGATCGCCTGCGCCGCGCCCTGGGCGAGAGAGACAGGGCTGCCGCCGATGGCCGTGGCGCCGGGCACGGTCCCGCCCTGGGCGGGCTGCTGGAGCGCGTAGGCCGCATCCGTCCCGGTCGTCGGGGACAGGGATCGATCCGGCGAACCGGCGTCGGTCTGCACAGCAGGCGAAACGACCGCGGGGCGTGTCGCGAGCGCCATTCCCGCAGCCACCGGCCCGGCCGCAGGCTGCGGGATGCCCCGCGTATCGGCGGGGCCCGGCGCATCGTCCTGCAGCGCCGGAGCCCGCCCGGCAGCAGGAAACCGGAGGTCTTTCTGGCGATCCGGTGCGTCTTCGAAACCGGCAGCGGTTCCGGGCGCCGGGCCTGCCCCGAGGTCCGGCGTTCCCGCGTGCCGGACCGTCGCCTGTGGCGCCACGGCATGCGCCGATGGGAAACCGGCAAGTGCCGCCGGGGCGGGATCGACCGGGAGATCGCGCGAAATGGCGGTGGTTGCGCCCGTCGCCACCCCCGACGATCCCCCTGTGACAATGGGTGCCAAGGCCACCGCCTCCGCAGGGCGCGAAGCCGCGGAGAAGGACACCGGTCCGGGCGATGCAGGCTGTCCGCGCCCGGCCGCGGGCTCGGGTCCGGTCGTTCGCGCGGGCTCGATCATTCGCGCGGGTTCGTGCGCCGACGTCTTCACGGGGTCCGGCGCTTGCGGCCGCGCGAGGTCGGATCGTGCCGTCCGCGCGTCGTCGCCGCCTTCGGCCACGAGCGGCTCCGGGCCAGCCGGGCCTGCGGCCGGTGGCTCGGCCGCCCGGGTGTGCGCGGCTTCCGCAGGAGGCCGCCGGGCGGCCGCCTGCTCCGCGTCGGTTTCGGCGGGCGTCGGCGGGATGGCTGCCAGCGTGCGCCGATCTTCGCCGGGATCCGCGCTGGTGGTCCCCGCCGTGGAAACCCCGTCTCCGCCCGCGGGCGGTCCCTGCCAGGCCTGCGGCACTCCGAACGGCGGCGTTCGGGCAGGAGGCGATGCCTCCGCCGGCGCATCTATGGCGGGAACCGCGAGCGAGGGCTCACCCGACATCGCAGGGCGCGGGCCCGACGGCTGATCCCGGCCCGGAGCGCTGACGACCGCAGGCCCTTCGGCATGGGCCTCGCCCGCGGGCGCCGGGGCCGCATTCCGGGGCGCCACGGTGCCTTCCGGCATGGCGAACGCACCTGCGGCGGCCACAAGGGCCGTACGGACGGGCTCGGGCGGCACCTCCTCCGCCCCGGACTGCGGGCCGTCAGGCACAGCGGCCCAGGCCGGTGCCGTCGCCGCGATCATCGGCGCGCCGGCGTCGAGCCGCGCGAGGGACAGCGCCCCCCCCTCGTCCTCCGGCGTGCCGACCTCGGGCTCGTGGCCCGCGGCGCTTCGGAAGGCGCCGTCGAAAAGGCCATCCTCAGGCACGGAGGCAGCGATCGTCTGCGGCGGCTTGCCCGCGGCGACACCCGCGCCGAGCGCAAGAAGAAGGGCATCCATTCTGGCTGTCCGTGTCTCGTGACTTCACGGCCATCTATGCGCCGCATGCCTTACCGAATCTTTACCGCATGCGCGCAGAGTCGGCCCCGATGTCTCCAATGCGAGCGAAGTCATGCAGATCGAACCGATCGCGCCACCGTCTTCCGGCCCGCCCGCACGGGATCACGCGCACCTGCGGCGCGTCTCGCAGGAGCTCGAGGCCGCCTTCCTCGCGGAAATGCTCAAGCATGCCGGCATCGGCACGGGGCGGAACGGCCTCGGCGGCGGCGGTGCGGGCGAGGATCAGTTCGCCTCGCTGCTGCGGACCGAGCACGCGGCCCTCCTCACCGAACGGGGCGGCATCGGGCTCGCCGAGAGCATCTTCCGTGCGCTTCTCGCGCGCGAGCCCACGCCCGCGGAGACGCCGAGGTGAAACCCGGCGAGACACTCGAGCGGCTCCTGCGCGAACAGCGCGCCGCGCTCCGCAAGGGCGAACTGGAGGCGCTGGCGAAGCTGGTGACGCCGCTCGAGCGCGCGATGCAGGATCTGGCGCCGGGCCCCGGGAAGACCGGGCCGGGCCCGGGCGCCGAGGTCGGGCCCCAGGTCCTCGAACGGCTGCGCCGCTGCGCGGCGGAGAACGCGGTTCTGCTCGAGGCGGCCTGTGCGGGCCTGAAGCGCGCGCGTGCGTTGCGCGACCGCGGCGCCGCCGCGCGCCTGATGACCTACGACGCCTCCGGCAGGTTTGCCCCCGACGTGCCGCAAGGGCGGACGCTCGCCCGGAAGTGAGCCGTTCGCACTCCCCGAAAGCGGAACATTCGAATGGTTTTTCGCGCGGTGCGGCGCCAATTCGAGGTGCCGGATTAGGGCCATGTTCAGGATTAGGAGGGAGTGTCGGCGTCGCACCATGCAGGTGGCGCGATCCCGAAGGAGGGGTCGCATGGATCAGAATGGCGGTTTCGCGGGGTCCGGAAGGACCCATGACCTGGCGCTGAAAAGGCGCCGAGACCAACCAATCGAAGGTACGACATGGCGACCTTCCACGCGCCGCCATGGTGCCCGCCGCCGCCGACGACCTTCTTTCGCTTGATGATCAGCGGACGCTGGTTCTTTCCGTCGGACATGCCTGTCTCGCTCGACCCATCTTCTG
>NZ_JBQLZP010000048.1:0-4382 GCF_052168335.1 Roseicyclus sp.
CCTGCTCGGCGCGCAATGGGAGGCGATGCGGCGGTCCCTGATGCGCGCGCTTCCGCAGTTTCCGGGCAAGGACCGGCTGCCGCCCTACGACATTCTGACAAGGGAAACCCCAGCGTGACCGACCTGACCCCCCGCGAGATCGTCTCGGAGCTCGACCGCTTCATCATCGGCCAGTCGGACGCCAAGCGCGCCGTGGCCGTGGCGCTGAGGAACCGCTGGCGGCGCAAGCAGCTGGGCGACGACCTGCGCGAGGAGGTCTACCCGAAGAACATCCTGATGATCGGTCCGACCGGCGTGGGCAAGACCGAGATCTCGCGCCGCCTGGCGAAGCTCGCGAAGGCGCCCTTCATCAAGGTCGAGGCCACGAAATACACCGAGGTCGGCTATGTCGGCCGCGACGTGGAGCAGATCATTCGCGATCTCGTGGACGCGGCCCAGGTCATGGTGCGCGAAAACCTGCGCGAGGAGGTGAAGGCCAAGGCCCATGCCGCCGCCGAGGAGCGGGTGATCGAGGCGCTGGCGGGCGAGGGCGCCCGCGACCAGACGCGCGAGATGTTCCGCAGGAAGCTCCGCTCGGGCGAGCTCGACGACACGCTCATCGAGCTGGAAGTGACGGACACGTCGAACCCGATGCAGGGCTTCGAGATCCCCGGCCAGCCGGGCATGGGCGGCATGATGAACCTCGGCGACATCTTCGGGAAGGCCTTCGGCCAGCGGAAGGTGCGCCGCCGGATGAGCGTCGCGGCAAGCTACGAGATCCTGATCCAGGAGGAGGCCGACAAGCTCCTCGATCCCGAGATGGTGACGAAGGAGGCGCTGCGCGCGGTCGAGCAGAACGGCATCGTCTTCATCGACGAGATCGACAAGGTCGCGACCCGGCAGGACGTGCGCGGCGGCGATGTCAGCCGCGAGGGCGTGCAGCGCGATCTCCTGCCGCTGATCGAGGGAACGACCGTCTCCACCAAGCACGGGCCGGTCAAGACCGACCACATCCTCTTCATCGCGTCCGGCGCCTTCCACATCGCCAAGCCCTCGGACCTGCTGCCGGAGTTGCAGGGGCGCCTGCCGATCCGCGTGAACCTCCGCCCGCTGACGGAGGGGGATTTCGTCCGCATCCTGACCGAGACGGACAACGCCCTGACCCGCCAATACGCCGCCCTGATGCAGACGGAGCAGGTGAGCGTCACCTTCACCGACGACGGGATCGCCGCGCTGGCCAAGATCGCGGCGGACGTGAACCAGTCGGTCGAGAACATCGGCGCGCGGCGGCTTTACACCGTGATGGAACGCGTCTTCGAGGAGCTGAGCTTCACCGCCCCCGACCGGAGCGGCGAGGCGGTGACGGTCGATGCCGCTTTCGTCGAGAAAAACCTCGGCGAGCTGACCCGCAGCGCGGACCTCAGCCGCTATGTCCTCTAGCGCCTGCGCCTGAGGTAGACGTAGTAGGCGCCGCCGCCGCCGTGCTTCTGATGCGCCTCGCGGACCTCGAGCACGAAGGCGCTGAGCGGCGGCGCGCTCAGCCAGCCCGGAACCTGCTGGCGCAGGACGCCGCGCCGGGCGGGAATGGGTCCGATGTCGTCCTCGCCCGTGCGACCCTTGCCGGTGATGACGAGGACCAGCCTCAGGCCGCGATCCCACGCGCCGCTGACGAAGCGGATCAGCGCCGGATGCGCATCGGCGAGCGTCATGCCGTGGAGGTCGATCCGCGCCTCGGGCTTCAGCTTGCCCCGGATCATGCGCCGGTGCGTCTTGTGCTGCATCCGCACCGGCGCCTCGGTGGGTGGCGCCCCACGCGGCGCGGGCGAGGTGACGGAGGCGGTCTCGCCGACGCGGAAGGGCTTGATCTCGAGGCTCGGCGGCGGCGGTTCGTCCCGTGGCGGCTCGGGGCGGGGCTTGGGCAGGACCGCCCGCTCCGGGACGGCGGGCGACAGCGGCTTCGCCGAGCGTTTCACGCGGTCCCACAAGTCCCGGTCGTCGGGACTGAGCCCCTTCCTGCGGCGCGCCATCCGCTCAGGCGTCCGGAACGGCCTGGTGCGCCCGCTCGATCGGCAGGAGGACCACCATCCGCCCCGGATCGCGGATCTCGCCCGCCGCGTCGCCGGCTTCGTCCCCGAATCCGAAGAAGATGTCCGCCCGCTGCGCGCCCCGGATCGCGCCGCCGGTGTCCTGCGCGACCATCAGGCGGCGGATCGGGATGGCCCCGTCCTTCTCGATCCAGACCGGCGCGCCGAGCGGCGTGTGCAGGGGATCGACCGCGATGGTGCGGTGCGGTGTGATCGAGCGGTTCATCGCCCCGAGCGGCCCGAGCGACGGGTCCGAAATATCGACCTCGCGGAAGAAGATGTAGGAGGGGTTGTGGTGCAGAAGCTCCCGCCCCTCGGCCGGGTTGCGGCGCACCCAGTTGGCGATCACCCGAGCCGAGACCTGGTGCGGCTCGTAGATGCCGCGGCGGACCATCTCGTGACCGACCGAGCGGTATTCGTGGCCGTTCCGCGCGCCATAGCCGACTCGAATAACGGTCCCGTCTCTCAGGCGGATGCGGCCGGAGCCCTGGATCTGCAGGAAGAACAGCTCCACCGCGTCGTCGACCCATGCGATCTCGAGGCCGCGTCCTTCCAGCACGCCGGTCGTCTCGATCTCGGCGCGGCTGAGCCATTGCTGCCCTTCGGCAAGCTCGGGCGGCACGCGGTAGACTGGGTAGCGGTAGCGCGCCGTCCGCACCCTCGACCCTTCGAGTTCGGGCTCGAAATAGCCGGTGAAGAGCGCGACGTGGTCGCCCCCGATCAGCACGGGCCGGAAGAACAGCTCGAAGAAGGTGCGCGCGTCGGGCGCGGTGGCGGCCAGCGCGCAGAGCCCCTCCCAGTCGGCGCCGCGCATGTCGCCGCAGGTCACGCGAAAGACATCGAGCGCCGCGGCGTGATCGTCCTCGGGCCAGCCGTCGAGGTCGGCAAAGTCGAGAAGCTGCGCGGGCGTTTCAGCCACGGCCTGCGACATGTGGACGGCGAGGAAGACCGCGGCCCCGAGTGCGATTATCCTCGCGCGCGGCATGGCTCATCCGTCGGTCGCCACCAGGAGCCAGTTCGGGTCGTCGGTGCCCATGGTGCGCGCGAAGGTCCAGACGTCGCGCTGCCGCTTGATCTCGCCGGGATCGCCCTCGACGATCTCGCCGTCGGCGTTGCGCACGACGGAGGTGAGTTCGCCCACGAAGCGCACCCTCACCTCGGCCTCGTTGCTGCCGCGGTCGAAGGTCGCGTTCTGCAACGCAAGCTCGCGGATACCGACGAATTCCGCGTCGATGCGGAGGCCTTGCGCCTCGCGCTCGCGGATCACGCTCTCGAAGCTCTCGAGCACGTCGTCGGCGAGGAAGTTGCGCAGCTCCTCGACGTCGCCGCGCTCGAAGGCCATCAGGATCATCTCGTAGGCGCCGCGCGCGCCCTGGAGGAATTCGCGCACGTTGAAGCCGGGCTCGGCCATCTTCATGGCGGCCAGCGACTTCGCGGCTTCGCTGTCGTTCGCCACGTGGTCGGTGATGTCGTCGTCCGGGCCTCCCTCGATCACCTCGAAGTCGCGGCGCGGGTCCGAGCGGGACGGGACGGGACGGACCGCGGGCTTCTCGAACCCTTCGCGCGTGCCCAGCACGCTGCGCAGGCGGAGGATCAGGAAGATCGCGATCCCCGCCAGAACCAGAAGGGACAGAAGCGAAGAATTCATGCGCGGGACCTCGGGGCGACAGGGTGGGGCTTTGATCGACGCTCGTTCCGGACATATGTAAGCGTTGGGACCTATCAAGTCCATGACCCCGCGGATGCGACATCTGGCGACCGGGGCGCCGACGATTTTCCCCAGAACGGGAGCCCCCGGAATGTGGCTTTTCCTCCTTTTCCTTCTCGTGCCGCTCATCGAGATCGCCCTGTTCATCCAGGTCGGCGGCTGGATCGGCCTCTGGCCGACGCTGGCGATCGTCGTGGCCACGGCCATCGCGGGAACGCTGCTCGTCCGCTCGCAGGGGAGCGAGGCGCTGTTGCGGCTGAGGCGGAGCTTCGACGAATTGCGCGACCCGACCGAGCCGCTGGCGCATGGCGCGATGATCCTGTTCTCGGGCGCGCTCCTGCTGACGCCCGGGTTCTTCACCGACACGGTCGGTTTCCTCCTGCTCGTGCCGCAGGTCCGCGCCTTCCTGCTCCGCCGCATCCGCGAGCGCATCCGGGTTCACACCGTCGGCGGCCCGGGCGACTGGCAGGCCCCGCGGGGTCCGGCGCGGCCGCGCGACGACGTGATCGAGGGAGACTACAGCGTCGAGGACACGCCGCCGCGCGACGGTCCCTCCGGCTGGACGCGGCATTGAGACCCGGAGCGCGGGCTGCTAGACGAACGCTCGACCA
>NZ_JBQLZP010000049.1:0-2076 GCF_052168335.1 Roseicyclus sp.
GGATCGCGGCGCCGGGCGTGACCGTCCTCGACGACGGGACGATCCCCGACCGGCCCGGCTCGATCACCGTGGACGACGAGGGCACGCCCGCGGGCAGGACGACGCTGATCGAGGACGGCATCCTCGTGGGCTACATGCAGGACCGCCAGTCCGCGCGGCTGATGGGCGTGGCGCCCACCGGCAACGGGCGGCGCGAGAGCTACGCCCACGCGCCGATGACGCGGATGACCAACACCTACATGCTGGGCGGCACGGCCGAGCCGGGGGCGATTCTCGCCGACCTGAAGGACGGCATCTACGCCGTCGGCTTCGGAGGCGGGCAGGTCGACATCACCAACGGCAAGTTCGTGTTCTCCTGCACCGAGGCCTACCGGGTGAGGAACGGCCGCGTCGGCGCGCCGGTGAAGGGCGCGACGCTGATCGGCGACGGGGCGACGGCGCTCCTGAACATCCGGGCCATCGGCAACGACATGGCGCTCGACCCCGGAATGGGGAACTGCGGCAAGGCGGGCCAGTGGGTGCCCGTGGGCGTGGGCCAGCCGACGCTGCTCATCGGCGGGCTGACCGTCGGCGGCTCGGCCGCCTGAGGCGGGACGATGGCGGCGGCACGTGCCGTCCGGCGCGGCTCCCGTATGCCTCGTCGGAGCGGTCGGCGGCCACCGTTCCGCGAGATGCGAGGGGCGCGGAGGCGCTGCGGCAGCGGACGTGCTACGGCACGCGGCGTGTCCGCCCTAGGGCACCTCCGCGCGGGGCCGTGCGGGGCGCGCCCGACCCGCCGGGGACGCACCGTGAGCACGCGCGTCCCGCGGCAACCTCCGGTCATGCGCGCACGGAGCGCCTGCGGCGCGGAGCGGGCCGGCGGGACGGGCGGCCGGACAAGGGACTGCCGGGACCGACGCGAGGGGCGCTCCGATCGCATCGCGGAGTGCCGGGCGGGCAGGAGGCCGCGAGGGGCCATGGCGGGGTGCATGGCACGGGCGGGCGGGGTGCCGCTTGCCTGCCCGGGCGCACGGGGCGGGGTACGGATGGGACGCCTGACGACACCGCGCCTGACGGCCACGAGGCGGACAGGTGGATGCGAATGGGACGCCTGACGGCCGCGCTCGGACCGCGCCTCGCGGCCGCGCTCGGAGGCGGCGCGGTGGCGCTCGTGCTTTCCGGGATCGTGTTCATGAACGACGAGCCGGTGCGCGGACTGGTGTCGGGCGATGGAGCGGCCCCGGGCGGCACCCTCCTCGTCGACGCGGGCTTTCCGAGGCGGACAGGTGGATGCGAATGGGACGCCTGACGGCCGCGCTCGGACCGCGCCTCGCGGCCGCGCTCGGGGGCGGCGCGGTGGCGCTCGTGCTTTCCGGGATCGTGTTCATGAACGAGGAGCCGGTGCGCGGGCTCGTGTCGGGCGATGGAGCGGCCCCGGGCGGCTACCTCCTCGTCTACGCGGGATTCGCCTATGTCGCGCGGGTCGTCATGTGGGGCTTCGGCGCGCGGGGCTGGGCGGGACTGGCGCTGTCGGGGGCTCTGCTCGGCTGGCTGATCGAGGGCACCGTGGTGCCGGTCGTGCACGAGGCCCCGCCGCTCTCATGGCTCTGGCCGAGCCTCGGCTGGCACATGATCGTGACCTTCGGCATCGGCTGAGTGGCGCTGCCCTGGCTCCTCCGGCAGGGCTCGACGGTCCTGCGGATCGGGGCGCTGGCGGCGCTCGGCGTCGCCTGGGCGGGCTGGGCGCGGCTCTTCTACGCGGAGGACCCGGCGCTGGTCCTTCCCTCGGCGGAGGCCTTCGCGGCCCTTGCGGCGGGGGCGGGCGCGGTGCTGGCGGGCGGCCTCTGGCTGTCGGCGCGGCCCTGGGCGCGGTTCGTTCCGGGAAGGGGCGACGCGGCGGCGGCCGCGATCCTCGCCCTGCCCCTCGGCCTCCTGGCGGGCTGGCAGGCGGGGCCGATGGCGGCGGGGCTCCTGGCGATGGTGGCGGCGAGCCTCTGGGCGCTGTGGCGCCTGCGCGGGCCGGTCGCGCCCGAGCCGCCTCCGCCCGCACGGCGCTACGCGGAGATCGCGGCCGTCCCGCTTGCCGCGGCGCTGGCC
>NZ_JBQLZP010000050.1:0-1654 GCF_052168335.1 Roseicyclus sp.
AGGTCGGGCGAGCGGTCGGGCTCCTCCGCCAGGGCGACGGCGGCGGCGTCCGCGCCGACATGGCCCGCGATGCAGGGCAGGAGGTAGGCGCGCGCGGTGGGCGCGACGGTGTCGAGGCCGATCTCGCGCGCCCCCAGCGTGACGCTGTCGGCCGTGGCGAGCGCGAAGGGCGCCTGGCCGAGCTCGACCGGGTCGATCCCGAGGAGGAGGTGGTGCATCACCGGGTTGCAGACGATGACGAGCTCGAGGATCAGCGCGGGGTCGATCCCGGCCTCCGCGGCCAGTTCCGACGCGAGGCGGCTCATCGCCTCGCGCACCGCCCGCGTCATCTCGGCGTCGCCGCCGGGGTTCATCATGGCGTAGGAGACGCGGCTCATCAGATCCTCGCCGAAGCGGATCTGCGGGTTCATGACGCCGGCGGAGGCCAGCACGCGGCCATCGGTCAGATCGCAGAGATGGGCGGCGATCGTGGTCGAGCCGAGGTCGATCGCGAGGCCGTATAGCCCGCCCTCGTGCAGCCCCGGCCAGATGCCGAGGATCTCGTGGACCTCCGAATGCGCCGGGCGGTGGAGCGCGACGCTGACCTGCCACCCGCCCTTGCGCAGTGCGGGCTGGAGCGCCTGGAGGACGGGCAGGGGGGCGGTGGCGGCGTCGATGCCCCATTGCTCCCGCAGCGCCGCGCGCAGCCGCTCGAGATCGCCCGAGGGCTCGTGCATGTCGGGCTCGACGACCTCGACGAGGACGAGGCGCGTCGCGGGGTCCATGACGACCGCCTTGTCCGAGGCGGCCTTGCGGACGACCTGGCGGTGGACCTGGCTCTCGGGCGGCACGTCGATCACCACGTCGCGCTGCACGGTTGCCTGGCAGCCGAGGCGGCGGCCCGCCGTCAGGCCGCGGACGCGGTCGTAGCGCTCCTCCACCGCGTTCCACGCGGAGAGCGCGTCCTCGGCGACGGTGACGCCATGCTTGGGGAAGTCGCCGTAGGAGGGCGCGACCTGGCACTTCGAGCAGATGCCGCGCCCGCCGCAGACCGAATCGAGATCGACGCCGAGCTGGCGCGCGGCGGTGAGGATCGGGGTGCCGACCGGGAAGCGGCCGCGCTTGCCCGAGGGCGTGAAGATGACGAGGGGGTCGGTCATGGGGTGCGGCATGGGGGATTGGGCGAATTTTCGTACGAAAATTCGCGAGGTGCGAAAATTCGTACGAATTTTCGGATCAGAACAGGATGCGGATCGGGCGCTGCGTGCAGAACACGACGAGCTGTCCGTTGCACTCGGCCAGGTGCCAGCCGCGGCGGCGCACCTCGGCCTCGAACTCCCGCCTGCCCACCTCGGCCTCGACCCAGCGCAGCGACCGTCGCACGACGCCGCCATGCTGCACCGTCCGCGCCGAGAAGACCTGGTCGATCCAGGGGGCGGAGGGCACGGGAATCGCGGGGCGCAGCATCGTCATGTCCCGATGCTGCGCCCGGCATGGCTAATGTCCGGTTAACCGCGCTCATCCGGCGCGGCGGCGCCGTCCGCCCGCCCGCCCGCCGCGAAGCGCGGCGTCCGGGTCTTGGTTGAAGCGGATCCAGGCACCGCCGCCCTCGTCCTGGTCCATCAGGAAGTTGGCGGCGCGGATCGCCTCCATGTCCTTGCCGGGGCGGGGCCTG
>NZ_JBQLZP010000051.1:0-3576 GCF_052168335.1 Roseicyclus sp.
CGGCAAGGACAGCGCCGCCTGAGGCGCGCGGGGCGGACGCAGGCGCGGCCGCCCCCTCTCCGTCGGACCGGCCTCAGGCCTTCGCGAGCATCCCCGCGATCTCGTCCTTGAGCCGCATCCGCTCCTTCCGCATCGCTGTCTCGGCGGCCTGGTCCACGGGCTCCACCCCGGTCTCGGCCCGGTGCACGGCGCGGTTGACCTCGTGATAGGCGTCCATCAGCCGCGCGAAATGCGGGTTGCTCACCTTCAGCTCGTGGATCTTCTCGACGTCCTGCGGGAATTCCTCGGCCAGTTCGTGGGGGGTATGGGACATGCGCGTGTCTCCTCTGTCGTGCGTCCTGTATCGGACACGACCCTAGACCGCCGCGACGGGGCAGAACCTTGAGCCAGATCAAGCCTGCGGGAGACGCGCCGCCACGTCACTCGGCGGCCGTGTCGACCTCGCCCCGCCAGGCCCGCGTCAGCGCCTCGGGAGAGAGCACGTGCGCCATGGCGACCCCGCCGAACTCCTCGGGCTCGGCCTCGGCGAGGCGGCCGGGGAAGGCGAGCACCGGCAGGCCCGCGCGTTGCGCCGCATGTGCCGCGACGGGTGTATCCGCGACGACGACCGAGCGGCCCCGCCCGACGCCGAGCTTCTCCACGGCCAGCGCCATCGCCTCGGGGTCGGGCGCCATGCGCGCCACGTCCGAGCGGAGGATCGCCACGTCGAAGGCGATGCCCGCCCGCGCCCGCGCCGTCGCCCGGAGCAGCGCCGTGACCGGCTGAAGCTCGGCCCGGCTGACGATGGCGAGGCTGAGGCCCGCACGCGCCGCCCAGGCCAGCACGCGGCCGACGCCGGGACGCAGCGGCACCTCCTCGCCCAGCATGGCGGCGAAGAGCTTCTGGTGCGTCGCGTCGAGCGCCACCGCCTCCACCACCTGGCCGAGATGCGCCGCATAGCGCGCCGCGAGCTGACGGTCGCCGCCCGGGCGCATCAGCTCGGCATAGGTGTCCCAGGACCATTCCCAGGGCACGTCATGCATCCGGAAAGCCGCGTTCCACGCGGCGCGGTCGATCTCGGCGCATTCCGCAATGCTGCCCATGCCCCCGAAGATGACGGCTTCCAGTGTCATGCAAACCCTCCGCTTTCATGAAGGCAATGCAGACAATTGTGCCCAACAAGTTGACGGCGGGGATATTCCGCAGCGCAGCATGGCGCATTGTCTCCGCCATGAGCGATTGGCCCGTGCGCTGCTCAATTTCCGGGCTTGTCGCGGACGCGGTCCTCCATCGCCGCCGGCGCGCCGTAGCCGGGCGCCGATCCGGCGGACGCCACCCTCCGGCGAAGCTGCGCCTCGCGCAGCGCGATGTAGGTGACCGAGGCGATGATCATCGCGCCGCCGAGGATCACGAAGACGTCGACAGGCTCGGCGAAGACGAGCGCACCGAGCGCGGTGGCCCAGACGAGCTGCAGGAAGGTGACGGGCTGCGTCACCGTCAGCGGCGCCGCGCGGAAGGCCAGCGTCATCGTGTAGTGCCCGCCCGTCGCGAAGACCGCCGTGAGGAAGAGCCAGCCCAGATCGCCCCACCCCACCGGCACCCAGACCGCCAGCGCGAAGGGCAGGAGCGCGACGGTGACGGTCACCGACAGCATGAAGACCACGACCGGCGCCGGCACCTCGTCGGCGAGGATCTTCGCCAGAAGGTAGCCCACCGCGAAGGAGGCCGCCGTGAAGAGCATCGCGAAATGCCCCGGGTCGAGGTCCCGGAACCCCGGCCGCAGGATCACCAGCGCGCCGGCCAGCGCCACGAGCACCGCGATGATGCGCCGGGCCGAGATCCGCTCTCCGAGAACCAGCACGGCGAGCACCGTGACATAGACCGGATTGAGGTAGTTCATCGCCGTGACCTCGGCGATCGGGATGCGCGTCATGGCGTAGAACCAGGTGATGACGCCGAGCGAATGCGCGAGCCCCCTGATGCCGAAGAGGCCGAGCGTCCGCCGCGACAGCGTCACCGCCCGCATCGCCGGGATCATCGGCACGAGGAAGACGAGCCCCAGCACGTAGCGCAGGAACGCCGCCTGCGCGGCGGGCACGTCGTCGCCCACCATCTTTACGCTCGCCGTGACCGCCACGAAGCAGAGGCCGGTCACGATCATCCAGAACACGCCCGCGACCGGACGGCCTCCGGGGGCCGCCGCCCCCTCCGCGCTGCTCGACTGTTCCGCCATGCCCCGGAGAACACCGCAATCGCCGGGCGACCGCAAGGCCGCCTCAGCCCGAAAGCGCGAGCTTTGCCGCAAGCGCCAGCATCGTCGCCCCCACCAGTGCGTCGAGCACCCGCCAGGCGGTCGGCCGTGCGAAGACCGGCGCCACCAGCCGCGCGCCGTATCCGAGCAGCGCGAAGAAGAGGCACGACGCCGTCAGCGCCCCGGCCCCGAAGGCCCAGTGATCCGGCCGATACTGCGCCGCCACCGCGCCGATCAGGCCGACGGTGTCGAGATAGACATGCGGATTGGCCCAGGTCATCACCAGCGCCGTGCCGACCGCCGCCCGAAGGCCCATGCCCGGCCCGCCCGCCGCCTCCAGCGCACCCGGCGCCAGCGCCGCGCGCAGCGCCCGGAGCCCGTAGACGACGAGGAAGGCCGCGCCGCCCCAGCGCATGACGTCGAGCGCCCGGGGAAAGGCCTCGGCGAGCACCCCGAACCCCGCAACGCCGGCCGCGATCAGGAGCCCCTCCGACACGCAGCAGACGAGCACGACCGCCGTCACGTGCTCGGCCCGCAGACCCTGCCGCAGCACGAAGGCGTTCTGCGCCCCGATGGCGAGGATGAGCGAGAGCGACAGGGCGAAGCCTGCGGCGAATGCGGCCGTCATCGGGGTCTCCATCCGGACGGGTCCGCCTAGGCCGCCACGGCGATCTCGTCCAGCGGATTTCCACGATCCCGATCGGCATCCCCCGGGATCGCATCCGCCGCCCCCGGCCCCGCCGCCGCCGGCCCGCGCACCGGCCCCTTCGAGTGCGCGGCGGGGGCCCTCGGCGTCACGCGATCGGCAGCCTCCCGGCGCGTGCGGGCTCGGGAACCGGCTCGGCACGAGGTTCGTCCGCCGGACCCGTCCGGAGACGCCGACCGGGACCGGACGCCGCTTCTGCGGCCATGCCAAGGCCGTCGGCCTTCTCGAAGCCGCGCTCTCAACGGACTTCTCCGTCCTCCAGCCGCCCGCCAGGCCTCCCGCCCGGGCACCGGCCAATTCACCCCCCGTGCGCATCGCCCTCACCGCCGACAGGCGCGCGGCCCTCACCGCCGACAGGCGCGCGGCCCTCACCGCCGACAGGCGCGCGGCCCTCGTGCCGGAGGTGCCGGCGGCGACGGGAGCCCTCCTCGCCCTCGACGACCAGGCCCGCCGCCGAGCGCCTGCGCCCCGGCGACCTGGCCGCCGCCGTCACGCTTGCTGCGACGCCGGTGCGGGGCCGCGACGCGGTGCCTCCCGGCGCGCGCGTCCACCCCCCCGGTCGCGTCGCCCCAAGCGTGACGGCGGGGGCCAGGGCGCCGGGGGGCGGGGCCTCGGCGGGGGGCCTGGGCGGCGAGGGGGC
>NZ_JBQLZP010000052.1:0-6991 GCF_052168335.1 Roseicyclus sp.
AGTGCTGGTAGGCGGCGGCCGGCGGAAAGCCGTCGTTGTTCTGCCCGTCGCCCGAGATGTCGACGGTGCGGAACAGGCATTGCGGACCCCGCTCGAGGTGGGTCGCCGCGAAGCCGAGCGCGTAGCCGATGGCCGTCGGGAAATCCTCGTGGCTGCGCGTGGCGGCCAGCACCCGCTCGGCGATGGCGACGAGGTCCGCCTCGCTCTCGATGAAGGTCCAGTCCACCAGGAGGTCCTGCTGGAACCGTCCCGACCATTCGTAGATCGACAGCGCGACCGGCATCGGCCCCGACAGCGCCGCCTCGATCACCGAGGGGTCGATCAGCGCCGAGGCCAGCCCCTGCATCTGGAGCGCGTATTCCCCCTCGTCGACCGAGGCCGAGACGTCGAGCCCCAGCAGCAGCGCGAGGCGGCACTCCTCCTGCGCGGCGGCAGGCGTCCCGAAGGCCGCGCATCCGGCGAGGAGGAGCGCCCCGGACCTCACCAGTGGCCCGTGTTTTCCATCGAGGCCCAGGGCTCGGCCGGGGCCAGCGCCTCGCCCTCCTGGAGGAGCTCGATCGAGATGTTGTCGGGCGAGCGCACGAAGGCCATGCGCCCGTCGCGCGGCGGGCGGTTGATCGTCACGCCGTTCTCGCTGAGGTGGCGGCAGGTCTCGTAGATGTTGTCCACCCGGTAGGCGAGGTGGCCGAAATGGCGGCTGTCCGAGGGCAGCCCCTCGTCCCCGTCCCAGTTGTAGGTCAGCTCCACCGGGCATTCCTCCTGTCCCGGGGGGGCCATGAAGACCAGCGTGAAGCGGCCCTTCTCGTTCTCGTAGCGGCGCGTCTCGCGCAGGCCCAGCAGCTCGTAGAACGCCATCGAGGCCTGCAGGTCCTTCACGCGGACCATCGTGTGCAGGTAGCGGATCGCCATGTCGGTCTCCCTTTCCGTCTTGCCTGCGCAGGTTAGCGCGAAGCGTGCACCGGAACAGCCCGCGCGCGGAGTAAAATTCCCGTGGCACGGGGGGCGGCCTCGCGCGCCCCTTCATCTTGCGGTTTCGCACCCCCCTGATGCAAGATGTTGAGCGGAGCCCACGCGCGAATCCCCTCTGAAGACGAAAGGCCGCCGCCATGCCCCTGACCGAAGACCAGCTCGCCGAGATCGAGGCCGCCCGCGCCAACCCGCAGCCGACGCTGCGCGCCGTCGCGCCGGGGATGGAGGCGCATCTCTACCGGGCCGTGCCCGTGCTCGACCACGGCTTCGTGCGGGTCGTCGACTACATGGGCGACGACGCGGCCATCGTGCAGGCGGCGCGGGTCTCCTACGGGGCGGGCACGAAGAAGGCGCGCGACGACAGCGGGCTCATCCGCTACCTCATGCGGCACTGGCACTCGACGCCGTTCGAGATGTGCGAGCTGAAGCTGCACGTGAAGCTGCCGGTCTTCGTCGCGCGCCAGTGGATCCGCCACCGCACCGCGAACGTGAACGAGTATTCCGCCCGCTACTCGATCCTCGACCGGGAGTTCTACATCCCCGAACCCTCCGCGCTCGCGGCCCAGTCCACCGTGAACAACCAGGGGCGGGGCGAGACCCTCTCGGGCGCGGAGGCGGCGCGCGTGCTCGAGATCCTCAAGGGCGACGCCGCGCGGTCCTACGACCATTACGAGGCGATGCTCTCGCAGGACGGCCAGCAGGGCCTCGCGCGCGAGCTCGCGCGGATGAACCTGCCCGCCAACATCTACACGCAATGGTACTGGAAGACGGACCTGCACAACCTCTTCCACTTCCTGCGGCTCCGCGCCGACGCCCACGCGCAATACGAGATCCGCGTCTACGCCGAGGCCATCGCGGCGATGGTCAGGGACTGGGTCCCCGCCGCCTACGGCGCCTTCGAGGACTACCGCATGGGCGGCGTGAGCCTGAGCGCGAAGGGGGTCGAGGTCCTGCGGCGACGGCTGGCCGGCGAGGCCGTGACGCAGGAGACGAGCGGAATGAGCAAGGGCGAGTGGCGGGAGTTCGAGGAGGTGTTTGGGTGAGGTTGCTGGGAGTTGGCTACCTCTCCATCGGGGTGATTTTTGGCGTCTGTGCTGCAACTACGATATTGGCTTTCGCACCGTCTGGTCCTTCACTGAACATCGGACTCCCCTCAATACCTCATCCTGAGGTGTGGGCGTCTGTCTTGGGTGCGTTAGTCGGGGGTCTTATTTCTGCGTTGGTTGCGCAATCTTCTTTTGAAAAAGCAACCATTCGCGAGTTGTCTCGAGACGAGGCTGAGCGCAAGTCGGTTAGAAGAGCTCAAGCCTACAGTTTACTGCTAAAGCTGAGGATGGCCCTTAATCATGTGCAGAAGGCGCACAACTACTATCGAACATTTGAGGCTTCGTCCGTAGTCCAAATTCAGAGAATAAATATCGATAGTGGAGCTGCAGAGCAAGTGGCGCAAATTTGGCAGCCGCTTCAAGGAAAAAGAAAAGAGGTAAACCTAGGGATAGGTGAGCAGGCTTTTCTATTGGAAGAGGGCGCAATAAAGCTATTCAACATCATCTCTGATCTTGAGGGCGCGCTTTCGAACTGTGAGTTTATCGAGGAGAAATATCGTGAATTCTTCTTCGGGTTCATTGAGCGGCAAATTGCGGATGGTGACTACAGAACCGAGGGCAAGCTTATCACTTCAAGTGGTCGCCCAGATGAATTTGGCCTTTTGAGGGCGTCAGATGCTTTAGAAAAGCTCCGTGCGTCTATCGTGCCGACGCTCCCGTTGCTATATGAGGCTATTTCCCTTGCAACTGGTCTGATAGAGGAGCGGTTTGGCGAAAAAATTCAAATGGAGTTTGACAGAGAGATTAGGGGTGTCGCAGATTACGCTTGAAAGATCGGTGGCTCACCAGGCCCCCGTCACCCCACCCGCATCCCCTCCAGCTCCCCCTCCGCCAGTCCCTCCCGCGCGACCGCCAGCTCGTAGCCTTTCTGGAGGTTCATCCAGAACTCCGGCGTCGTCCCGAAGGCGGCGGCGCGGCGCAGCGCCGTGTCGCCGGTCACGCCGCGCTTGCCCGTCACAAGGTTCCGACGGGCGCGCGGAGGGGTGGCGGGACAAGTCCCGCCCTACGAGGTCGGGTAGGGCGGGACTTGTCCCGCCGTGCCGTCCCTTCACCCCCCCCTCACTCCCCCGCCGCCGCCTCCGCCTCGGCGCGGAGCTCCGCCACGAGCGCGGCGTTCGCCTCCTCCCAGGCGATGAAGGCGCGGTAGGTCTCGATGCGCTGGGCGCCGTATTCCGCCGTCCCCACGGGCGCGGGGTCGAGGGGGGCGAAGAAGGCCTTCACCTCCTCGTAGGTCTCGACGCAGGCCATGCGCTCGGAGCCCATCGGCTCCTGCGTCTGCGCGGCGGCGTCGCAGGTGTAGTAGGCGAGGAGAAGGGCGAGGAACTGCTCCAGCGGGGGGCTCCTTTCCGGGGGAGAGGAGACTGTGGCCGCCCGGCGCCTGTCAAGCGGACGCCGGGGGCGGTGCGTTCACGTCTTCGCAAGCGCGGGGAGGTGCGCGGGGGCGCGGCGGCGGGACAAGTCCCGCCCTACGGGAGGGGCGGAGTGCCGGGACAGGTCCCGCCCTGCGTGGTGGCCGGGCGGCGGGACAGGTCCCGCCCTGCGTGGTGGGCGCGTCGCGCCCCGCGACACCACTCGACACCCCGGCGCGCTGCCCTACCTGACGCTTCCCCCCCGAGCCGGAGCGCCCATGTCCTACGTCGTCCTCTTCCTCGCCACCTCGGTCATCTTCCTGGTGGCGGACGCGGTCATGCTGCGCTCGGTGATCCAGCCGATCTTCGCCCGCCACCTCGGCGACGGGCTCTACGAGGGCGGCTTCCGCCTGCTGCCGGCGGTGCTGTTCTACTTCGTCTACATGTTCGGCGTGCTGTGGTTCGCGGGCGTTCCCGCGCTGAAGGCGGGCGCGCCGGGGATGGCGCTGCTGAACGGGGCGATCCTCGGCCTCGTGGCCTACGGCACCTACGAGCTCACGTCCTGGGCGGTGATGCGGGACTGGCACCCGCAGATGGTCGCCGTCGACCTCGCCTGGGGCACGGTGCTGACGGGCGTGGCGGCCTGGGGCGGCGTGCTGGTGGCGCGCGCGGTCGCGGGCTAGCGGCGGCGCCAGACGAGGAAGACCGCCAGCGCCGCCAGCGCGGCCAGCAGGATCGCCCACTCGAACCCGTGCGGGTGAACGTGGGGCGCTCCCGCCGTCTCGTGCGCCGCGAGGGCCGTCGGCAGGAGGGTCGCGGCAATGGCGGGAAGAAGTCTCTGCATGGTCGGGTATTCCTCGTCGTCCGGTATCGTTCCGTCCCGCGACGCTAGCGCCGGAGGACCGGGCCGGGAAAGGGCAGGGCGGCGGGTGAGACATCCGTGCGGCCGGGCCGTCCCGTTTTCCGGGCGGAGTGCCCAAGGATGCGGCAGTCGAGGGAGGATGGGCTTGCGCCCCGCGACCGTCGCTGGTTGAGCTTGGGGCAAGCAGGGGCGCGAGGGGCTTCGCGGGCATGAGCGACTTCGACATCGCCGTGATCGGCGCGGGCATCGTCGGCACCAGCGCCGCGCTCTGGGCGCGGATGCGGGGGCACCGCGTCGTCCTGATCGATCCCGCGCCGCCGGGCTCGGGGACGAGTTCGGGCAATGCCTGCACGCTCGCCACCTATGCCTGCCTGCCGGTCAACGACCCCTCCGTCCTGCGTGACCTGCCGCGCCTCCTCTTCGGGCGGGACAGCCCGCTCTCGGTCTCGTGGCGCCACGCGCTGCCCCATCCCGGCTGGATGCTCGCCTTCCTCGCCAATTGCCGGGCCGCGCGGTCGCGGCGCATCGCGGGGCATCTCGCGGCGCTGCTCGCCCATGCGGATGCCGGGCTGAACCCGCTGATCGAGGAGGCGGGGGCGCGCGATCTGGTCGTCGCGCGCGGGCAGCTCACCGTCTGGTCCACGGCGGAGGCCGCGCGGGAGGCGGAGGCCGGTCTCGCGCTCCGCCGCAGCCTCGGCGTGGTGGCGGAGGAGTTGACGGGGGCCGAGGCGAAGGCGCTGGAGCCGGGCCTCGCCCTGCCCGTCGCGCGCGCGGTCCTCTTCCCCGAGGCGCGGCATGTCCGCGACCCGGAGGAACTCGTCCGCCGCTTCCATGCCCGTTTCGAGGCGCTGGGCGGCGTGACCGTGCGGGCCGCCGCGCGCGAGGTCCGCGCCATGCCCGACCGCGTGAGCGTCATCGCGGGGGTGGAGCGGATCGAGGCCGCGCGCGCCGTGATCGCGGCGGGCGCCTTCTCGGGCCGGATCGCGGGGGCGGGGGCCGCGCGGATGCCGCTCGGGACGGAGCGCGGCTACCACCTCCTCTACGCGGGGGAGGGGCAGCGCCTGACGCGCCCTGTCGGCTGGGCCGAGGGAGGGTTCTACGCCGTGCCCATGGCGCGGGGCCTCCGCCTCGCCGGGACGGTCGAGATCGCGGGGCTCGACGCGGGCCCCGACCCGCGCCGCCTCGACTACATCGCGCGGCGGGGGGCGGAGCTGCTCGGGCCGCTCCCGGCGCACACGTCGAGCTGGCTCGACTTCCGCCCGACGCTGCCGGATGCCCTGCCGGTGATTGGACACAGCCCCGCGTCCGAGCGCATCCTGCACGCCTTCGGGCACCAGCATCTCGGGCTGACGCTCGGCGGGATCACGGGGCGGATCGTGGCCGACCTGGTCGAGGGGCGGCGGCCGAACCTGCCGCTCGACGCGTTCTCGCCCGCACGCCGCTTCTACTGACCGCCGGGAAGCGCGCCCGAGGCAAGGTCGCGGCTGAGTGCCACCCCGCTCCGCCCCGTCCGGCGCATGGCGAGGATCAGGCGCTCGGCCTGGAGGGCGGCGTCGGCCACGCTCATGCCCGCGTCCCGCACGTTCGAGATGCAGTTCCGCGCGCTGTCGGGCGTCTGCGCCGCGGGGCGGTGGGTGATGTAGACCCCGAGGCTGTCGGCCGCCGAAAGCCCCGGACGCTCGCCGAGCGCCATCACCACCGTCTCCGCCCCCATCGCCCGCGCGATCCCGTCGCCGAGCGCCACGCGCGCCTGCCGGGCGAGGATCACGGGGCCATGGCTGAGCCCGTTCGCCGCCAGCCCCTCGGCCAGCGCCGAGAGGAAAGCCACGCCGTTCAGCGCCACCGCCGTCGCCGAGAGCCCGTCGCCGAGGACGAGGGCGACGTCCACGGGGCCGGTTCCCGCCAGTGCCTCCGCCTCCGCCTCCGGCAGGCGGCGGCCGAGGTCGGGGCGGCGGATGAAGGTGGCGCGGTCGCCCGCCGCGCTCGTCACCCCGCGATGCGGGAGGCCCGCGCGTCCGAGGCCCTCCGCCAGTGCCGGCAGGTCGAGTTCCGCCTCCACCGCCGCCCGCGCCCGCGCATGGTCGAGCGCGAAGGCCAGCGCGTCGCCGGTGGCCAGCGCGCGGCCCCGCGGCCCGAAGGTCAGCCGCGCCTCGGTGAGCGCCCGGATCTCCGCGCGCGGGACGAGGCCCTTGCCGCTCATGCCGGGAGCCTCAGTTGCCCGAGCGCGGCGTCGAGCGCGGGCAGCGTCACGCCCGGCCTCCCGATCCCGTTCCGCGCCATCCACTCCGCGAATTCCGGCGCGGGCGGGCGGCCGAGCGTGTCGCGGATGAACTGCGCATCGTGGAAGGAGAGCGACTGGTAGTTCAGCATGATGTCGTCCGCGCCAGGCACGGTGATGACGAAGCTGACGCCCGCTGCGGCCAGCGCGGTGAGCAGCAGGTCCATGTCCTCCTGATCGGCGTAGGAATGGTTCGTGTAGCAGACGTCCACCCCCATCGGCAGGCCGAGGAGCTTGCCGCAGAAGTGATCCTCGAGCCCCGCGCGGACGATCTCCTTCCCGTCGGCGAGGTATTCCGGCCCGATGAAGCCCACGACCGTGTTCACGAGGAGGGGCCGGTAGCGCCGCGCAACGGCATAGGCGCGCGTCTCCATCGTCTGCTGGTCCATCCCGTGATGGGCGTCGGCCGACAGCGCGGCGCCCTGGC
>NZ_JBQLZP010000053.1:0-5883 GCF_052168335.1 Roseicyclus sp.
ATTCCGCGGGCACCGGCGCGGGCCTGCCCCGCGTCGCCGTGAAGATGACGAAGGCCGCCGCCATCAGGCAGGCCGACAGGAGGAACGGCGCGCCCGGCATCCAGACCGGCCCGCCCTCGCGCGTCGCCCAGAAGAAGGCCTGCGTCATCATCAGCGGCGACAGGATCATCGACAGCGCCGAGATGGACGACAGCACGCCCTGAAGCTCGCCCTGCTGGTCGGCCCCTGCGGCGCGGGACATCACCCCCTGCATCGCGGGCGCCACCACCGCGCCCATGGCCGAGAGCGGCACCATCAGCCAGACCATCCAGCCTTGCGTGATCAGCCCGTAGGCCACGAGGCAGAAAGTGTTGAAGATCAGCCCCCAGAACACCGCGCGCCCCTCGCCGAGCGTGGCGAGGATCGGCCGGATCAGCCCCGCCTGCACCACGGCGATCGAGACGCCGTAGGCCGCGAGCGACAGGCCCACCATGCGCGCGTCCCAGCCGAAGGCTTCCTGCGTGTAGTAGGCCCAGACCGCCGGGTAGACGAAGTTCGACACCTGGTAGGCCAGCATCACCGCCAGAAGCGGGCGCACGCCCGGCAGCGCGCCGATCTGCATCAGCGCGCCCGCGGGGTTCGCGCGGCGGATGTCGAAGGGGCGGCGGCGCTCCTCCGGCAGCGACTCGGGCAGGACGAACCAGCCGAAGGCGAAGTTGCAGGCCGCGAGGATCGCCGCCGCCACGAAGGGCGCGCGCGGGTCGAGCCCGCCGAGAAGACCGCCCAGGAGCGGCCCGAGGATGAAGCCGATCCCGAAGCCCGCCGAGATCAGGCCGAAGTTCTGCGCCCGCTTGCCCGGTTCGGTGACGTCCGCCATGAAGGCCAGCGCCGTGGAATGCGTCGCCGCCGCCACGCCCGCCACGAGCCGCCCCGCGAGCAGCAGCCAGATCGACCCGGCGAGCGACATGACGACGTAATCCGCCGCCATCACCGCCATCGAGACGAGCAGCACCGGCCGCCGCCCGAAGCGGTCCGAGAGCGAGCCGATGGTGGGCGAGAAGCCGAACTGCATCACCGCGTAGGCCGCCGACAGGATGCCGCCCCAGAGCGCCGCGTCCGAGATCGAGACGCCCCGGACCTCGGCGATGAGGTCCGGCATCACCGGCAGGATCAGCCCGATGCCCATGGCGTCGAGCGTGACCGTCACCATGATGAAGACGACGGGGAGTCGGTTTCGCGAAAGATGCATCGGGGCCCGCGGCGGATCGAAGATGTGTCAATCTAGATTGACACTCGCAAGTTTACAATCTCCGATTTCAGCCTTGCGCCGAAATGGCCGCGGCCTTCTCCCGCGCGGCGCTGGCGAAGGCGCGCGCCTCGGCCGGCGCGGTGCCGAGGACGGTGGGCGGGGCGAGGCCGGGCAGGGCGGCGTCGGGGCGCGCCCCGGCCACCAGATCGGGCAGGGGGCGCCGCGTCGCGCGCGCCTCCTCCGCCAGCGTCTTCACCAGCGCTTGCGCCTCGGCGCGCGGCATGACGGCGGCGAGCGCGAAGGACAGCGCCTCGGCGTGGATCAGGCCGAGCGGGTCCTCCGCCCGCGCCGCCATCGCCTCCGTCCGCACCTCGAGCGTGCCGACGACCTCCGCCAGCACCGCCACCGCCTTCGCGGCGCCCGCCACCAGCGGTCCGAGGGTTAGCCATTCGGCGAACCATGCCGCGCCGTCCCGCGCCTCGGCATGGAGGCCCGCGCCCTGGAGGACCGCCGCCTGCGCCGGCGCCACGCGGGCCAGCGCAACGAGGACGGAGGGCGCCACCGGGTTCTGCTTCTGCGGCATGGTCGAGGAGGCGCCCGCGCCGGGCAGGGCGATCTCGCCCACCTCCGAGCGCGCGAGGAGCGTCAGGTCGCCCCCCGCCTTGCCGCAGGCGACCGTCAGGTCGGCGAGCCAGCCCGCGATCTCCCCAATGCGGTCGCGGCTCGCGTGCCAGCTCGCGCCCGGATCGGCGAGCCCCAGCGCCCGCGCCACCTCGGCCCGCAGCGCCTCCGGCTCCGGCCCCAGCATCGAGGCGGTTCCCGCCGCTCCGGAGAGCGAGACGCAGAGGCAGCGCCCGCGCAGCGGGCCCAGCCGGTCGTGCAGCCGCAGGAGCGGTCCGCCCCAGCCCGCGACCATGGCCCCGAAGCTCGACGGCGTCGCCACCTGCCCGTAGGTCCGCGCGGCCTGGACCGTCCCGGCATGGCTCTCGGCGAGGTTCGCGAGCGCCCGCAGCGCCGCGCCCATCCGCGTCTCGATCAGCATCAGCGCCTGGCGCATCCGCAGCATGAGGCCGGTGTCCTGGATGTCCTGGCTCGTCGCGCCCCGGTGGAGATACTGCGCGTGCTCCGGCGCATCGAGCGACGCCCGCAGCGCCGCGACCAGCCCCGGCACCGTCACGCCGTTCCGCCCCGTCGCCTGCGCCAGCCCCGCGGGATCGACCTGCGCCTCCATCATCGCGCGATGGAGGAAGCGCCCGCTCACCTCGGGGATGACGCCTTGCGCGCCTTGCGCCCTGGCCAGCGCGCCGAGGACCAGCATCATCGCCCGCACCTCCGCCGTGTCGGAGAACAGGCGCGCGAGTTCCGCGTCGCCGAAGAGATCGCGGTAGAGCGCGCTGTCGAAGGGCGAGACGCTCACGCGGCCTCCTCGGGAAGGTGGCCGATGTCGCGGAGAAACCGCATCAGGATCGCCGCGAACTCGTCCGGCTTCTCGACGCAGGGCAGGTGCCCCGCGCCCCGGATCAGGTCGTAGCGCGCGCCGGGGATCAGCGTCGCGAGTTCCTGCACGAGGTCGGGCGGGGTGGAACCGTCGGCGTCGCCCGCGATCACCTGCGCGGGCAGGCGCAGCGCGCCCGTCGTCGCGTAGAAGTCGGTCCCCGCGATGGCGTGGGAGCATCCGGCATAGCCCGCGGCGGGCGTCGTCTCGACCATCCGCCGCCAGGGGCTGACCGCCGCGCTCTCGCGGAAGGGCCTGGAGAACCAGCGCTGCATGATCGCGTCCGACATCCCCTCGAGCCCGACGCTAGCGACCTGGGCGATCCGCTCCTCCCACAGCGCGCGGGTGCCGATCTTGGGCGCCGTGTTGGACAGGACCACCGCCCGCACCAGGTCGAGCCGCTTGGCCGCCAGACCTTGCGCGATCATGCCGCCGATGGAGAGGCCGACGAAGACCACCTCCTTCAGACCGTAGGCCTCGATCAGGCGCTCGGCGTCGTGGATCAGCTTGCCCATCTGGTAGGGCGCGGGCGGGCAGGTCGAGAGGCCGTGGCCGCGCTTGTCGTAACGCAGGATGTGCAGCCCCTTCGGCAGCCGCGCCACCACGTCGTCCCAGAGCCTCAGGTCGGTGCCGAGCGAGTTCGAGAACACGACCGGCGGGCCGCCCCGCGTGCCGTCCTCCTTCACGTGCAGCGTCACGTCGTCGAATGCGATGCAGTCCATGGCGTCCTCCTCGTCCCTGTCCGTTTTCGGCCAGATCGCGCCGCGCCGCAACCGGTGGCGCGGGGTCGCGCGCGGCGTGCGGAGTGGCGGAAACGCACTTGCGACCGGGCGGGGCGCGGCCCACTCTGCCCGGAAAACGCGACAGGGGAGGGACAGGTGCCGAGCGAGATCCGCGCCGCCGTATGCCACGAGTTCAACGCGCCGCTCTCGGTCGAGACGGTGCTCCTGCGCGAGCCGGGGCCGGGCGAGGTCGAGGTGACGCTCGAGGCCGTGGCGATCTGCCATTCCGACATCTCCTACATGGAGGGCGCCTGGGGCGGAGCCCTGCCCGCGGTCTACGGTCACGAGGCGGCGGGGCGGGTCACGGCGCTGGGGCCCGGGGTGGAGGGGGTCGGGATGGGCGAACGGGTCATCGCGACGCTGATCCGCGCCTGCGGCGCCTGCCCCTCCTGCGCCAGCGCGATGCCGGTCTACTGTTCGGGCAACGCGCCCCTGCCGCCGGAACTGTCCTTCCCCGATGGCCGCGCGCTGTCGAAGGGCCTCAAGTGCGGCGCCTTCGCCGAGAAGATCGTGGTCCATGCGAGCCAGGTGGCGGCGGTGGGCGAGGAGGTGCCCGCCACCAGCGCCTGCCTGCTGGCCTGCGGCGTGCCGACGGGCCTCGGCGCGGTGGTGAACACCGCGCGCGTGAGGC
Source organism: Roseicyclus sp. (assembly GCF_052168335.1). Lineage (GTDB taxonomy): Bacteria > Pseudomonadota > Alphaproteobacteria > Rhodobacterales > Rhodobacteraceae > Roseibacterium. Next base: position 4,137 of record NZ_JBQLZP010000053.1, read on the forward strand.
CGGGGCAATCGGTCGTCGTGATCGGCTGCGGCGGCGTGGGCCTCAACGCGGTGCAGGGGGCGCGCCTGTCCGGCGCGGCGCGGATCGTCGCGATGGACCTCTCGGAGGCGAAGCTGGAGGACGCGCGCGCCTTCGGGGCGACGGACGCGCTCCTCGCGACGGAGGAGAAGCCCTGGCGCGCGGTCAAGGCCATGACGGGCGGGCGCGGGGCGGACCACGTCTTCGTCTCGGTGGGCGCGATCCCGGCCTACGACATGGCGCCGCGGCTCCTCGGCCCCGGCGGCACGCTCCACGCCGTCGGCATGCCCCATTCCGGCGCGACCTCGGCCTGGGAGCCGGTGATCCTCGCCGCCACGGGGCAGGGGATGCGCGGCAGCCTCATGGGCGAGGTCGTGCTCGCCCGCGACGTGCCCTGGATGGTCGACCTCTACGCGCAGGGGCGGCTCGAGCTCGACGCGCTGGTGTCGCGGACCTGGCGCCTCGAGGAGATCAACGCGGCCATCGACGACACGCGGGCGGGGCGCGCGCGGCGCAACGTCATCGTCTTCTGACAGGGGAACGCCCATGCGCCTCAAGGACCTCGAGATCTTCGCCGTCGCCCCGCCGCCGCCGGGCTGGGGCGGCCGCTACTGGCACATCCTGCGGCTGACCACCGACGACGGGATCACCGGCCTCGGCGAGGTCTACGCAAGCGCGGTCGGCGTCGCGGCCATGCGCGCGGTGATCGAGGACGTCTTCGCCCGCCACATGGAGGGCGAGAGCGCCGAGAACGTGGAGCTGATGTTCCGCCGCGCCTATTCCTCGGGCTTCACCCAGCGGCCCGATCCCACGGTGATGGGCGCCTTCTCGGGGCTCGAGATGGCGTGCTGGGACATCCTCGGCAAGGCGCGCGACCGGCCCGTCTGGGCGCTTCTGGGGGGGCGGATGAACGCCGAGGTCCGGGCCTATACCTACCTCTACCCCGAGCCGCACCAGGACGCGCGGCGCTTCTGGGTCGACCCCGACATGGCGGCGGAGGCGGCGGCCGAGCGCGTGGCCGAGGGCTGGACGGCGGTGAAGTTCGATCCCGCCGGGCCCTACACGATCCGGGGCGGGCACATGCCCGCGCGCTCGGACATCGCGCTGTCCGCCGCCTTCTGCGGCGCGATCCGTGGGGCGGTGGGCGACCGGGCCGACCTGCTCTTCGGGACGCACGGGCAGTTCGTGCCCGGCGGCGCGATCCGGCTGGCGAAGGCGATCGAGCCGCACGATCCCTTGTGGTTCGAGGAGCCGGTGCCGCCCGACGACTTCCCCGCGCTCGCCGCCGTGGCGGCCGCGACCTCGATCCCGGTGGCCTGCGGCGAGCGGCTGACGACGAAGGCCGAGTTCGCGCAGGCGCTGGCGCACGGGGTCCGCATCCTCCAGCCGGCGCTCGGGCGTGCGGGCGGCATCTGGGAGGGGAGGAAGATCGCGGTCCTGGCCGAGGCCGCGGGGGCGCAGCTCGCCCCCCATCTCTACGCCGGGCCGGTCGAATGGGCCGCGAACGTGCATCTTGCGGTGAGCTGCCCCAACACGCTGATGGTCGAGGCGATCGAGACGCCGTTCCACGCGGCGCTGGTGCGCGGTCGGCCGCGCGTCGAGGGCGGCTTCGTCGCCGCGCCCGAGGCGCCCGGCCTCGGCATCGAGCTCGACGAGGCGGTGGCGGCGGCGCATCCCGTGACGGCGGACCGGCTGCATCTGGAGATGCAGGAGGCGCCCTGCGACTGGA
>NZ_JBQLZP010000054.1:0-1821 GCF_052168335.1 Roseicyclus sp.
TCCGCGTCGTCACCGGGGCGAGCGTGACCACGCAGGGCTGCACGACGGTCGCCCCGAGCTTGCCCCGGAGGTGCCAGTCGGTCCGGCCGGCGGGCAGGATCTCGCCCTCGAAGCGGAGCTTGCGCACCGCCTCGATCCCGAGGCGCGCGGCGGCCCCGGCCCGCGCCTCGGCGTCGGGCTCGAGCCGGAAGGTCACGGGCGCGCGGCTGCGGCGCGCCAGCGTCACGATGCTCTCCGATCCGGGTTTCGGGGTCGTCATGGCCGCCCTCCCATGGTGGGCCCGCCCCGCGGGCGCCTCGGGGACCTCGGGCCGAACTTGCCCCGGAAGGTCCCATGGGTTAAGCGGATACAAACCCGCGCGCCCCTGCGCAAGCGGGGCAGGGACCGGCCTCTCGCCGGCGACGCGACGACAGACAGAGGCCAGATGAGCACGCGACCCTTCCGTTTCCCCAGCCTCCCGCGCGCCGCCGCGCGGCTTCTCGCGCCCATCCTCCTCGCCGCCGTGCTGACCGCCTGCGCGGCGACCTACAACAATCACGGCTTCGTGCCGCCCGAGGAGGAGCTCGCGCAGCTCCAGATCGGCGTGGATACGCGCGAGACGGTGGCCGAGCTCGTCGGTCAGCCCTCCGCCTCGGGCGTCCTGCGCGACGAGGCCTGGATCTACGCGGCCTACCGGGTGCGGAACTACACCTACCAGGCCCCCGAAGTGGTCGAGCGCGAGGTGGTCGCGATCTCCTTCGACGCCGGGGGCCGCGTCGCCAACGTCGAGCGCTTCGGCCTCGAGGACGGGCAGCTCGTGCAGCTCTCGCGCCGCGTGACGGAGAGCTCGGTCCGCGACCTCGGCTTCTTCCGCCAGCTCATGCGCAACCTCGGCCGCCTCGACCTCGGTGCGCTCGGCAGCTGATCCCGCGCGGACCACACGCGGCGCCGGGCGTCGTTTCCTGCCCGGCGGTCCCCTTTTCGTGCTAGTCTCCCCGGTGGGAGGACAGAACCTGCGGGGACCGGAGGGCTGGCCATGCTGACGCTCACCCGGGGACGCTACCGTGCGCGGCGCGCCGCGTCGGAGGAGGACGTGGCCGCGGCGCAGGCCCTGCGCTGGACCGCGTTCCGCGCGGCGCGCGGGCAGGGGGCGGCGGGCCGCGACGCCGACGCCTTCGACCCGAGCTGCGACCATGTCCTCGTCGAGGACCAGCGCAGCGGCACGCTGGTCTGCTGCTTCCGCCTCCTGCACCTGCCGTCCGGCGCCGAGATCGAGCGGAGCTATTCGGCGCAGTTCTACGAGCTCTCGGCGCTCAAGTCCTTCGACGCGCCCATGGTCGAGATGGGGCGCTTCTGCATCCATCCCGACTGGCGCGACCCCGACATCCTGCGCGTCGCCTGGGCCGCGATGACGGCCTATGTGGACGAGAAGGGCGTTCAGATGCTCTTCGGCTGCTCCTCCTTCCACGGGACCGAGGCGCGGGAGTATCTCGACGCCTTCGCGCTCCTGCGGCAGCGGCACCTCGCGCCGCCGCGCTGGCTGCCGCGGGTGAAGGCGCCGGCCGTCTTCCGCTTCGGCAGCCTCCTGCGCGGCAAGCCCGACCCGATGCTCGCGATGGCGAAGATGCCGCCGCTCCTGCGGACCTATCTCCTGATGGGGGGCTGGGTCTCGGATCACGCGGTGATCGACCGCGACCTCGGCACGCTGCACGTCTTCACGGGGCTCGAGGTGGGCGCGGTGCCCGCCGCGCGCGCCCGCCGCCTCCGCGCGCTCAGCGGGGCGCCGGAGCGCGCGGGATCGCTCGGCTGAAGCGGGGCGCCCGCGGGCCCGGCAGCCAGGCG
>NZ_JBQLZP010000055.1:0-5525 GCF_052168335.1 Roseicyclus sp.
GGTACCTACTGCGCGGCCAAGGCGTTCGCAACGTGCTATGCCGCGCGGCGGTAACGGCGAATCGCAACGCCCGTCGCGGGCCAACGAGGGACGATGTCGAACGCGATCCTGACGATCCTCTCCACGATGCTGGTGGCGCTCGCGCTCTGGCTGGCGTGGCGTGCGGCCAAGACGGCGCGGACGCCGCAGGCCGCGGTCGGCTGGACGGTGTTCCTCCTGTCGGCGCCCTATCTCGCGGTGATCGCCTATGCCTTCCTCGGGCCGCACCGCTACGAATCGCGGAGGCGCGCGCGGCGGATCAGCCGGAGGCTCTTCGACGACCACCGGAGCGATTGGCCGAACGCCACGCGCGACGATCCGCTCGCCATCAACCTGCGGCCCTTCGAGCAGGTGGCGGGCCTGCCCGTGGTGCGCGGCAACCGCGCCAGGCTGCTGGTCGACGGGGCCGAGACCTTCGCGGCCCTCTTCGCCGCCATCGACGGGGCCCGGCGCTACATCCTCGTCCAGTTCTACATTTACCGCGGCGACGCCCTCGGCCGCGAGATGGCCGACCGGCTGATGGCGGCGGCGCGGCGCGGCGTGCGGGTGCGCATCGCCTATGACGTGTTCGGCTCGGTCGGGCTGGGGCGCGGCCTCCTCCGCGAGATGTCGGAGGCCGGCGTCGAGGTCATGCGCGCGCGGCGCGGCGGCCCCATCGCGCGGCGCTTCCAGATCAACTTCCGCAACCACCGCAAATGCGTGATCGCGGACGGGCGCGTGGGGTTCCTCGGCGGGCTGAACGTCGGCGACGAATATCTCGGCCGCGATCCGACCTACGGGCCCTGGCGCGACACCTTCGTGCGGATCGAGGGGCCGATGGTCACGCAGCTCCAGCTCATCTTCGCGGAGGACTGGCACTGGGTCACCGGCGAGGCGCTGAGGACCGAGCTCGAGTGGACCTCCGAGGCGGAGGCGGGCGGCATCGACGGGCTGATCGTCGGCACCGGTCCCATCGACACCGAGGACACCGGGAGCGCGATGCTCTACGCCACGCTCGCCGCCGCGCGCGAGCGGATCTGGGTCTCCACGCCCTATCTCGTGCCCGACCTGCCCTCGCTGACCGCGCTCAAGCACGCGGCGATCGAGGGCAAGGAGGTGCGCATCCTCATCCCGGACGCGATCGACCACTACCTGCCCTGGCTTGCCGCCTTCGCCTATTTCGACGAGCTTCTCGAGGCGGGGGCCGAGATCTGGCGCTATCGCGAGGGCTTCCTGCACCAGAAGGCCTTCCTGATCGACGACAGGCTGGCCGCCGTGGGCACGCACAACCTCGACCACCGCTCCTCGCAGCTTAATTTCGAGACGATGGCCTATTTCTTCGACCGCGACTTCTGCGCCGATCTCGAGAAGGTGCTCGAGGCCGATTTCGCCCGCGCCTTCCGGCTGGAGAAGACGCTGGCCGAGCAGCCGCTGCGCCTCAGGATCGCGGCGCCGGTCGCGCGCCTCATGGCGCCGGTGCTCTGAGGGACGACGCGATGCGGATCGTCAGCTACAACATCCGCAAGGCCGTCGGTCTCGACGGACGGCGCGACCCCGAGCGCGTGCAGAAGGTGATCCTCGACAGCGGGGCGGACATCCTCGTGCTGCAGGAGGCCGACCTGCGCCTCGGGCCAAGGCCCGCGGCGCTGCCGAAGACCATCCTCGAGGCCGAGACGCCCTATCGCGTGGCGGACGTGTCGACGACGGACGTGAGCCTCGGCTGGCACGGGAACGCCGTGCTCGTGCACCGCGAACTCGACATCGTCGGCACCGCGCGCCTGCCGCTGCCGGGGCTCGAGCCGCGGGGCGCCGTGCGCGTCGACGTCGAGGGACCGTTCGGCCCGGTGACGGTGATCGGCGCGCATCTGGGGCTGCTGCGGAAATGGCGGAGGCTCCAGCTCCATGCGCTGCGCGAGCACCTGGAAAAGGCGGAGCGTCACCGCGCCGTGATCGCCGGCGACTTCAACGAGTGGTCTCTGAACTCCGGCTTCGAGCCGCTCGGCCCGGATTTCGACGTGGTCGTTCCGGGGCGGAGCTTCCACGCCTCCTACCCGGTCGCCTCGCTCGACCGGTTCGTGCATGGCAAGGGGCTGAAGCTGACGCAGACCGGCGTGATCCGCGAGGGCGCCGCGCGGCGCGCCTCCGATCACCTGCCGGTCTGGGCGCGGATCGCGCCGGCCTGAGCGCGGCCGGCGCGGGCAGGCCTCAGACCGAGGCCTTCAGCGTGTCGACGAGGTCCGTCTTCTCCCAGGAGAAACCGCCATCCGCCTCGGGCTGCCGTCCGAAATGGCCGTAGGCCGCCGTCCGCTGGTAGATCGGCCGGTTGAGCGCGAGATGCGTGCGGATGCCGCGCGGCGTGAGGTCCATGGCGGCGCGGATCGCCTTCTCGATCTGTTCCTCCGGGACCACGCCGGTGCCCTGTGTGTCGGCGTAGATCGACAGAGGCTCGGCCACCCCGATGGCGTAGGAGAGCTGGATCGTGCAGCGCTTGGCGAGGCCCGCGGCGACCACGTTCTTGGCGAGATAGCGCGCGGCATAGGCGGCCGAGCGGTCCACCTTGGTCGGGTCCTTGCCCGAGAAGGCGCCGCCGCCATGGGGCGCGGCCCCGCCATAGGTGTCGACGATGATCTTGCGTCCCGTGAGCCCCGCGTCGCCGTCCGGCCCGCCGATCACGAACTTGCCCGTGGGGTTGACCCACCACGTCGTCGCCTCGCTGATCCAGCCCGACGGCAGGACCTCGCGGATGTAGGGCTCGACCACGGCGCGCACGTCGTCCGAGGTCATGTCCTCGTCGAGGTGCTGGGTGGACAGCACGATGGACGTGACCTCGACGGGCTTGCCGCCCTCGTAGCGCACGGTCAGCTGGCTCTTGGCGTCGGGGCCGAGCCTCGGCTCCTTCCCGGATTTCCGCGCCTCGGCCAGGCGGCGGAGGATGGCGTGGGAATACTGGATCGGCGCCGGCATCAGTTCCGGCGTCTCGTCCACGGCATAGCCGAACATGATCCCCTGGTCGCCCGCGCCGTCCTTGTCCACGCCCTGCGCGATATGGGCGGACTGCTCGTGCAGGAAGTTCAGGACGTGGCAGGTGTTCCAGTGGAACTTGTCCTGCTCGTAGCCGATGTCCTTTATGCAGTCGCGCGCGATCTCGCCGATCATGCCCATGAAGGTCTTGAGACGGTTCTTGTCGCTCAGGCCCACCTCGCCGCCGATCACGACCATGCCCGTGGTGGCGAAGGTCTCGCAGGCGACGCGCGCCTCGGGTTCCTCGGCGAGGAAGGCGTCGAGGACGGCGTCGGAAATCCGGTCGCAGACCTTGTCCGGGTGGCCCTCCGAGACGGACTCGGAGGTGAAGATGTAGTTGTCGCGGGCCATGGGGAAGCGCTCCATTATGTGTTTGTCCCCACGCCAGGAAGCCGTTGTGGGGTCGCGATGGCTTACGCCGTCGCGGGCCTTTGTTCAATGGGCCTTCTTGCGCCGCTCGGCGAGCGTGACGCCGCCCGCGAGCAGCATCGCGAGAAGGATCGCGGGCCAGTCGCCGATCCGCGCATAGAGCGTCGGCGGCAGGGCTGGCGGCAGCCGCGCGTCGAGGTATCCCGCCTCGCCCAGCGGCAGCGCCGCGAGGATGCGCCCTCGCGCGTCGATCACCGCCGAGACGCCCGTGTTGGCCGCGCGCAGCACCGGCAAACCCTGCTCGACCGCCCTGAGCCGCGCGAGCGCGAGGTGCTGCCACGGCCCCGAGAAAGTGCCGAACCAGGCATCGTTGGTGACATGCGCCATCCAGTCGGGCCGCGCATCGAGCCGGCGGATGTAGCCCGGGAAGATCGCCTCGTAGCAGATCATCGGGAAGGCGGTGCCGAGGCCCTCGCCGAGGTCGAGCGCCACGGGCCCCGGGCCCGGCCCGTAGCCGCCCGGCATGACGGCGGCAAGCGCGCGGATGTCGAGGCGCTCGGCCAGCCCCTGAAGCGGCAGGTACTCGCCGAAGGGGACGAGGTGGTGCTTGTCGTAGACGGCGGCAACCTGCCCGCCGGGCGCCAGCAGCGCGAGGCCGTTGCGCACGGAAAAGCCCTCGTAGCGCTGGACGCCGATCATCACCTGCGCCCCGCCCGCCGCCTGCGAGAGCTGCAAGCGGGCCACGTCCGACCGCTCGAGGATCACGGGGAGGCTCGTCTCGGGCCAGATCACCAGGGCGGGCGGCCCGAGGTCGGGGTCGGCGGCGGCCGCCGTCAGGTCGCGGCCGCGCTGCCAGAAGACCGGGATCATGTCCTCCCGCCACTTGAGGTGCTGCGGCGCGTTCGGCTGGACGAGGCGCACGACGGGGGCCCCGGTGCCCGCGGCCGGCGCCTCTGCGCAGGGAAGGAGGTAGGGAACGAGGAGTAGCGGAAGGCTGACGCCGAGCACGACGACCCCGCGCCCCCTGAGCGCCACCCCCGCCCAGAGCGCGGACAGGCCGAGCACGAGGAGCGTCATGCCATGCGCGCCGACGACGCCGCCGAGGAACAACCAGGGCGTGTCGATCAGCGCGTGCCCCGGCAGCGCCCACGGAAAGCCCGTGAGGATGGTCGAGCGCAGGACCTCCGCCAGCGTCAGGAGCGGTGCAAGGAGCGCGACGCGCCCGAGCGGCGAGACCGCGAGACGGACCGCGCCCCAGGACGCCGCCGCCCAGAACAGCGCGAGGCCGCATGCGAAAAGCACCAGCGCGAAGGGCGCCATCCAGCCGTGCACCTCGGGCGTCACGAAGAAGGGCTCGACGATCCAGTGCAGCGTCAGCGCGAAGTGCCCCGCGCCCGCCGCGAGCCCGCGCCGGAACGCATCGCCCGCGCCGCCCGCGCCCGCCACCACGAGGAAGACGGCCGCGAGCCCCAGCGGCGTCGCGAGCCAGAGGTCGAAGGGCGCCTGCCCGAGCCCCGCCACGGCCCCGGTCGCCGCCGCCGCCATGAGCGCCGGCCAGCCCGCGAGGCGGGCGAGCGATGCGGCGGGGCCGCCGGGGGATGAGATCATGCCGCCGTCTGTGCCTTGGGCGCCCGGACCCGCAGACGCTTGATGCGGCGGGGATCGGCGTCGATCACCTCGAACTCCACGCCCGAGGGATGCGGCACGACCTCGCCCCGCGCGGGCACCCGGCCGGTGAGCAGGAAGACGAGACCGCCGAGCGTGTCCACCTCCTCCTCGTCGTCGATGCCGGACAGGTGGATGCCGATCTCGGCCTCGAACTCGTCGAGCGGCGCGCGCGCCATGGCGAGCCAGGAGCGTTCGCTCTCGCGGCTCCAGGGCTGGGCTTCCTCGATGTCGTGCTCGTCCTCGATCTCGCCGATGACCTGCTCGATGAGGTCCTCGATCGTCACGAGGCCGTCGACGCCGCCGTATTCGTCGATCACGAGGGCCATGTGCGTGCGCTCGGTCTGCATCTTGGTCAGCAGGACGCCGATTGGCATGGAGGGCGGCGCGAACAGGAGCGGGCGCAGCATCGTCCGGAGCGAGAAGCTGCCGTTCGACTTGTCGAAACCGTA
>NZ_JBQLZP010000056.1:0-9046 GCF_052168335.1 Roseicyclus sp.
CTGGGAGATGACGGCGGGTGCGATCGCGACCGCGGTGCGGACGGGGGAGCTGTCCGCCGCCGAGGTGACGGAGGCGCATCTCGACCGGCTTGCGCGGGTCAATCCCGCCATCAACGCCGTCGTGCAGGAGTTTCCCGAGGAGGCGCGCGCGGCCGCGGCGGCGGTCGATGCCGCCCGCGCGCGGGGCGACGACCCCGGGCCGCTCGCGGGCGTGGCGGTGACCATCAAGGTCAACGTCGACCAGAAGGGCCATGCCACCACGAACGGCCTCAGGATCCTGAAGGATGCCGTCGCGCCCGACGACAGCCCCGTGGTCGCGAACCTGCGCAAGGCGGGCGCGGTCATCGTCGGGCGGACGAACACGCCGGCCTTCTCGCTGCGCTGGTTCACCAGGAACGACCTGCACGGCCAGACGCTGAACCCGCGCGATCCGGGGATCACGCCCGGCGGCTCGTCCGGGGGCGCGGCTGCGGCGGTGGCGGCGGGGATCTGCGCGCTCGGCCACGGCACGGATATCGCCGGCTCGATCCGCTATCCGGCCTATGCCTGCGGGCTGCACGGGCTGCGCCCCACGCCGGGTCGCGTGCCCGCCTGGAACGCCAGTGCGCCCGACCGCTTCATCGGCGCGCAGCTCATGGCCGTGTCCGGCCCGATCGCGCGGAGCGTCGAGGACGTGGCCCTCGCCTTCGCCGCCATGTCCGCGCCGGACCTGCGCGACCCCTGGCACGTTCCCGCGCCCCTCGACGGCGGGGCGATGCCGAAGCGCGCGGCGCTGTGCCTCGCGCCCGACGGGATGGAGGTCGCGCCCGAGGTGCGCGCGGCGCTCCTCGACGCGGCGGAGAGGCTCCGCGCCGCCGGCTGGACGGTCGAGGAGGCCGAGTGCCCGCCGATGCGCGGCGCGGCCGACATCAACGCCGTCCTCTGGATGGCCGAGACGCAGTTCGGCGCGGCCGAGATGATCGAGCGGGAGGGCGAGGCCGATTCGCGCTACGTCTTCGCGCGCATGACCGAGGGCATCGGCGAGGTCGGCTTCACGGTGCTGATGAAGGCGCTCCAGGCGCGGGTGGGCCTCGTCCGGCAGTGGGAGACCTTCCTGGCGGACCGTCCCGTGGTGCTCTGCCCCGTCTCGGGCGAGCTGCCTTTCGAGCAGCAGCTCGACGTGCGCTCGGATGCGGATTTCGCCCGCGTGATCGAGGCGCAGCTGACCCAGCGGGCGATCCCGGCGCTCGGCCTGCCCGCGCTCGCCGTCGCCACGGGCGCGGCGGGCAGCGTGCCGGTGGGCGTGCAACTCGTCGGGCCGCGCTTCCGCGAGGCCATCCTCCTCGCCGCCGGGCGCGACATCGAGGCGGCGGGGCACCCCGTCCGCGTTGCGGAACCCGCCCGGGCCTGACGCAACCGTGCGGACCGAGGTGGCGATCGTCGGTGGCGGTCTCGCGGGGCTGGCGCTGGCCGACACGCTCCATGCTGCGGGCGTGGACGTGCGCGTCTTCGAGGCGCGGCCCCGCCTCGGCGGGCGGATCGCCGTGCTGGAGACGCCCGAGGGCGGCGTCGATCTCGGCCCCTCGTGGTTCTGGCCGGGCCAGCCGCGCATGGCACGCCTCGTGGCCGAGCTCGGCCTCCGCGCCTTTCCGCAACATGCCGCGGGCGACATCTGCTTCGAGGACGAGCGCGGAACGGTCCACCGGGGGATGGGCTTCGCCTCGATGGAGGGGGCGTTCCGCATCGAGGGCGGCATGGTCCGTCTGATCGAAGGGCTCGCCGCGCGCCTGCCGCGCGAGCGTGTCCACCTCTCCGCACCGGTCGCCGGGGTCGGGGAGGGTGTGGTTCTGGAGGGCGGAGGCCGCTGCGCCGCCGGGCATGTCGTCCTCGCGCTCCCGCCGCGCATCGCGGCCGGATTGACCTTCACGCCCGCGTTGCCGCCCGAGGCGCTGGGCGCGCTCGACGCCATCCCGACCTGGATGGCGGGGCAGGCAAAGTTCGTCGCGGTCTACGCGAGGCCCTTCTGGCGGGCGGCGGGCCTCTCGGGGGACGCGATGAGCCGCGCGGGACCGCTCGTCGAGATCCACGACGCCTCCGGGCCCGAGGCTGCGCCCGCCGCCCTCTTCGGCTTCGTCGGCGTTCCGGCGGCGGCGCGGGCGGGGCGGGGCGACGCCATCGCCGAGGCGGCGCTCCTCCAGTTCGGACGCATCTTCGGAGAAGAGGCGCTGTCGCCCGCCGCGACCGCGCTGATGGACTGGGCGGCGCAGCCGGCAACCGCGACGGAGCGCGACCTCGGGCCGCCCGGCGGGCATCCGGCGCAGGGGCTGCCCGCGCCGCTGGCCCGGCTCGCCGAGGCGGGGCTGCACATCTGCGTCACCGAGACGGCGCCGGAGATGGGCGGGCTGATGGAGGGCGCGCTCGCCTCCGCGGAACGGACGGCCGCGCAGATGCTGGGCTCCGCGCCCCGGTCCTGACGGAACAATCCGCCTCCCGGCCGGTTTCCGCTTCACATTTTCCCACCTCGGTCGGGGGCGTCTTCGGAATGTCCATGGATCGCGGCGCGCCCGGTCCGCCCCGGACCGCGCCGTGTGCCGGGCCTGCCCGGGCCGACCGCCGCCAACCGAACGAATGGAGACGCCATGACCCGCGACGACGACCCGCTCACCGCCTTCGCGCTTAACTGTTCGCTCCGCGGCACTGCCTCGGACAGCCCGAGCTCGACCGACAAGATGATCGGCGACCTGCTCGAGGCGCTGCGTCCGCACGGCGTGACCGGCGAGATCGCGCGCGTGGCCGACCACGACGTGAAGCCCGGCGTCCAGTCGGACATGGGCGAGGGCGACGAATGGCCCGCGCTGCGGGCACGTGTGCTCGCGGCCGACATCTTCATCCTCGGCACACCGATCTGGCTCGGCCACCCGTCCTCCGTCGCGCGGCGCGTGCTGGAGCGGATGGACGCATTCCTCGGCGAGACCGACGACCGGGGCCGGATGCCGCCCGCGGGCAAGGTCGCGCTCACGGCGGTCGTGGGCAACGAGGACGGGGCGCATACCTGCCACGCGGCCTGCTTCCAGGCGCTGAACGACGTGGGCTTCACCATTCCCGCGAACGGCGGCGTCTACTGGGTGGGCGAGGCGATGCAGTCGACGAACTACATCGACCTCGAGAAGGTGCCGGACCCGGTGCAATCCACGCTCGACAGGGCCGCCGCCAACGCGGCGCATCTCGCGCGGCTCCTGAAACGGGCGGAGTATCCCGGCCCGCCGGCGGGCTGACGGAGGCGCCCGGGCGTCGTCGCGGGGCCGTGACGTCGCCACGCGTCGCGCGCCGTCTCAGGCCGCATCGACCGCGCGGATCAGCATCTCCCGCACCTCGCCCGCGACGGCGTGCAACTGCGCATTCTCGACCGCCGCCATCGAGGCGACGGGATCGACCGCGCTCACCTCGGTGCCGCCGTCGACGGCCCGCAGGATGACGTTGCAGGGCAGCATCGCGCCGATCCGCGGCTCGACGCCGATGGCCTTCCAGGCGAGCTTGGGATTACAGGCGCCGAGGATGAGATAGGGCTCCATCTCGGCGTCGATCTTCTGCTTCATCGTCGTCTTCACGTCGATTTCCGTCAGGACGCCGAAGCCCTCCGACTTCAACGCCTCGCGCACGCGGCGCTCGGCCTCGGGAAGGCTCGTGCCGGTCAGGATGCGGTCGTGTGTGTAGCTCATGGCGCGCGGGCTCCTCCGGTTCGGCGAGACGGGCATCCGCCCCGCTGGAGCAACAACGCCGCGGGAGCCCGGGGGTTGCGCGCGCCTTGCGCGGAAGGCGCTGCGGCAGCCATCGCGGAACCATTCCCGAGGCCCGTGCCTTGAAGCAACGAAAGGCGAAGGCATGGACCGAACGGCACAGCACGGACGCGACGCGGAGGCGCCCCGGGCCATCCCGAAGGCGGGGTGGCGGGATATCCTCGTGCGGACCAAGGACGCGATCCCCGCCGACCACGTCTCGATCGTGGCGGCGGGCGTGGCGTTCTTCGGGCTTCTCGCGCTTTTCCCCGCCATCGCCAGCCTCGTGGCCATCGCGGGCCTCGTGCTCGACCCCGCCGACATCGGCGGCCAGCTTCAGGCGCTGGCGGGCGCGCTGCCCGAGAACGCCGCCGAGATCCTGCGCACGCAGGCACAAGAGGTGACCGAAGGCGCCGGCGCCGGCATAGGGATCGGCGCGGCCTTCGGCATCCTCCTGTCGCTCTGGAGCGCGTCGAAGGGCATGAAGACGCTGATGGAGGGCATGAACATCGCCTATGGCGAGGAGGAGGGGCGCGGCTTCGTCCGGCTCAACCTCGTCGCGCTGGCGCTGACGCTGTTCCTGATCGTCGGCCTCGTCGTGGCGCTGGCCGCAACCGTGGCGGCGCCCGCGCTCCTCGGTGCCCTGGGCCTCGGCGAGGGCCTGCGCGCCGCCGTGTCCTGGGGGCGCTGGCCGCTGCTCGCGCTCCTCGCGGTCCTCGGGCTCGCGGTGATCTACCGCTTCGGACCCTCGCGTGCGCCCGCGCGCTGGCGCTGGGTCACGCCGGGCGCGCTGACCGCCACCGTGCTCTGGATCGCGGCGACGATCGGCTTCTCGGTCTACGTCCGCAACTTCGGCAGCTACAACGAGACCTACGGCGCGCTCGGCGGCGTGATCGTGCTTCTCACCTGGCTCTGGATCTCCGCCTTCGTCGTCCTGCTGGGCGCCGAGCTGAATTCCGAGGCCGAACACCAGACCCGACGCGACACGACCACACCGGAGGGCCGGCGCGGAGCCGCGACGGCGGACACGACCGGCGCCTCGCGCTGAGGACCGGGCACATCCGGGGCCGCAGCGCCCCGACACCGCAAGGCGTCGTGGGCCGCACGGCCCCCGACACGGAAACGCGCGAAAGGAGACGCGACATGGCCGACAGATACGACGAAGACCTTCACCGCAGGGAGCAGGCCAGGACCGGCCCGCTCGGCCTGGTGGGAGATGCGCTGGAACACGTCACGGCGCTCGTCCGCAAGGAGCTAGACCTCTTCCGGGCCGAGCTTCAGGAGAACACCAACAAGGCCTTCGCGGCCGTGGGCATGATCATCGGGGGCGTCGTGCTGCTGCTGGTGGCGCTCAACGTGCTCGCCGCCGCCTTCGTGGCATGGCTGACCGCGGCCGGGATCTCGGCCGGATGGTCCTCGCTGATCGTCTTCGGCGTGCTGGCCGTGATCGCCCTGATCCTGCTGCTGACCGGCCGGAGCAACCTCAGGGCCGCGAGCCTCGCGCCGACGCGGACCACGAAGAACCTGCGCCGCGACGCACAGACGCTGAAGGAGGCGACCCAGAATGGCTGAGCATGGACAATCCACGCGCGAGATCGAGCGCGAGATCGAGCACGAGCGCGCGGAGCTGCGCGGCACGCTCGACGAGATCGCGGACCGGCTGACCTTCGAGGACATGTGGAACCGCGCGGGCAGCTACCTGCGAAGCAACGGCGACCTCGGCGAAGGCTTCGCCCGCGTCGCGCGGGAGAAGCCGGTGGCGCTGGGGCTCACCGCGCTCGGCCTCGGGCTCCTGTTGTTCGGGCCGTCCTACTACCCCGCGCGCGACCGCCGTCCGCACTTCGATGGCACCGGATCGCGGCGGAACGGTCATCGCGACTACGACGCGGAGGCGCGCGCGTATCTCGAGCACGCCGATTTCGACGACCGCAGCGCGTCGGGCCCGACGGACAGCGCCGCGCGGAGCGATCCCTGGACCGCACCCCACCATCGCGAGACCCCGGCCGAGGCCGGGCGGACGGCGCCGGGCGGCACGACGCGGACATCCTCGGCCACGTCCGGCCGGAGCACCGGCGGCGCCGCGCCGGCCCCGGCGGCGACCGGCGCCACGCAGGGTGCGGCAGCGGGCGCCGGGGAGGCGCACCGTCCGGCGACCGGAGCCGCCCGGACGCCCGGGGCGACCCGCGCCGGTCTCTCGGCGTCCACGGCACGCGGCACGGGAACCGGCACCGGGCTGGGCGAGCCCGCGCGGGAGCGCGGAGCCGCTTCCTCCGGGACATCGACCGGAGCGGCCATCGGGGCGGGCTCCGCCGGCCGCTCCACCGACACGCGCAAGCCCTGACGCGCAGCCTCCTGCGCCAGGGACGGGCGGCCACTCCCCGGCGGGTGGCCGCCCGTTGACGTTTGCGGGGGCGGGCCCGACGGCGCGGGTCCTTTCGACCGTGCCGTCCCTGAGCCGTCCCTGTGCGGGCGACGCGCGCGGCCGCGGTCAGTGACGGAGAGCGCGGCGACCCGGACCGATTCCCGATGATGGCGGCAATGGGGCGAGTCGGAGGCGCGCGGCCCGTGTCCGAACCCGAAATCGCCGGAGTCCGTGCAGAAATACAACCTCAGGTAGAAATTCCCGCAGGAACGGACGGTGTGAGTGCCGGTCCGGCCCCGTAGCTTCGATCTTGCCGGGTCAGCGATGGCCCGAACCCCGAAAGGCGCCGCTCGCGGTGCACGAACGCAAACACATTGGAGTTACGAACATGCTTCGCAAATTCTTCCTTCGCCTCCGCGACGACGAGCGCGGCGTCACCCTGGTCGAGTACGGCATCGCGCTCACGCTGGCCGTGATCGTCGGCACGGTCGCCCTGCTGAACCTCGGCAACGCCGTCACCGGCGAGATGACCCAGGCCGAAACGGTGATGACGGGCAACTGACGCCACCGGACGGACGGGGTCCGAGGGAGGCCGATCGCTTCCCGCAGATCCCGCACCACCCAGGTCAGCGGCGCACCTCTCCCTGCGCCGCTGACCGGACCCCCCGCAAGCCGCACCCCGAACCGGAGCACGCAAGATGCAGCTGACCTCGATCCTCCTGGCCGCACTGGGGCTGTCGGTCGCCGGCGGCTCCGCCTACCTCGCGCACGGCGTCATGGAATCGCGTTCGGTTCCGCCCGCGGCCCAGACCGAGCCCGACCTCGTCGAGGTCATGGTCGCGACCCGCGACATCGCCTATGGCGAGGCCATCGACGGCGAGATGGTCGCGGCCCATCCCTGGCCCACGGGCGCGCTGCCGAGCGGCGCCTTCACCCGCGTCGCGGACATCCTGCCGCCCGAGGGCGACGAGCCGCGTCGCGCGCGCACCACCATCCTGCGCGGCCAGCCGATCCTCGCCGACCACGTCTCGGCCTTCGGCGAGCGCCTGACGATCGTGCAGACGCTCGGCGAGAACGGCCGCGCCATGGCGATCAACGTCGATGCCGAGACGGCCGCGGGCGGCTTCGTGCGTCCCGGCGACTATGTCGATGTCGTCCTGACCCAGGGCAGCGGGGCCGAGATGACCGCCGCCACGATCCTCCAGAACATCCGCATCATCGCCGTCGACCAGGACGCCGACGGGCAGTCCGACACCCCGCAGGTCCTGCGCACCGTCACGGTCGAAGTCACTGCCGACCAGGGCCAGTCCCTCGCGCTGGCGCAGCGCGCCGGGCGTCTCAGCCTGATGCTGCGGAACTTCGGCAGCGCCTCCGACACCGCGCCCCGCGCGATCCGCCTTTCCGACATGTTCGGCGAGGAGGAGGAGCCTGAGCCGCAGATCGTCGTCGTCGAGGAACCCGCGCCTGTGCCTCCGCCGCCGCGCACCGTCACCGTGCGTCGCGGCGTCGAGGTCGAGACCGTCGCCATGCAGGACGGCAGCTGAGCGCGGCAGGATCAGGAAGGAACCGGACCGATGCACCTCCTCCGTCTCCTCATCTCCCTCAAGCGCAACGAGGACGGCAGCTTCCTGACGATCTGGGGCGTCACGCTCGCCCTGATGCTGGGCTTCCTCGCGCTGTCGTTCGATCTCGGCCGCGTCGGCGTCACGCAGACCGAGCTCCAGTCCTATGCCGACAGCGTGGCGCTCGCCGCCGCGGGGGAACTCGACGGCGGCCCTGACGCCATCGACCGCGCCCGCGCCGCGGCGGCCGGCATGATCGAGGACGATCAGACCTTCGCGGACGGCAGCCGCAGCCTGTCGGGCCCGCTCGACTACACGCTCACCTTCCTGTCTGCGCTGCCCGCGCTCGACACGCAGCCGACGAGCGCGATCACCGCCGATCCCCGCCGGGCGCGCTTCGTCCGCGTGGACGTGACCGCCCGCGATGTCGCCTGGACCTTCGGCGCGGCCTTCCGCAGCCTGCGCGGCGAGGGCGCGGACGCGCGGTCGACCGTCCGCGCGAACGCCGTCGCGGGCTTCACCCAGATCGCCTGCGACATCTCCAGCATGATGATGTGCATCCCCGAAGGCTTCGACGCCGCGCAGGCCGCCGGAACCGCCGTGCGGCTCCGCGCCGGCGGCGGCAGCGGCGGACAGTGGGGCGCGGGCAACTACGGCTTCCTCCGGGCACCGGACGGTGCCGCGACCGTCGATCCCAACGGCGCCTGCGCGGGCCTCAGCTCGGGCAACGAGGAATGGTGCGTCCTGGCGGCCGAGCGGCCCGTGACCACCTGCTTCGAGATGGACGGCGTCGACACCCGCCCCGGCCAGTCGGTCGGCCGCCTCGCCGCTGCCGTCAACAGCCGCTTCGACATCTACGAGGGTGTCCTCAACTCCTACCGCAACGATCCGCGCTTCGGCCCGGCGCCGAATGTCATCAGCGGCCTGAGCGTCACGCGGCGCGGCAACGGTCAGTGCAACGTCTCGGACGTTGCCGAGGACGACCCGCTCCACACCGTGCCGCTGCCGTCCGACGACTGCCTGACCAGCGATACCTGCGCGGGCGGGCGCTTCGGCGACGGCGATTTCTCGGAGGGCTACGCGGACTACGTCGCCACCAACTACGGCACCGCGCCCGAGTGGCTTCCGGCCTACCCGACGACGCGCTACGACATCTACCTGTCCGAGATCGCGAACTCGGTCGACGGCGTGGTGCTGTCCGGCCGCCAGGAGACCGGCGGCGCCGTCTGCAATGCCGCCAACCGTTCCACCGATCCCGAGCGCCGGGTGCTCATCGTCGCCGGCATCGACTGCGAGGCGAACGGCGTCAGCGGCGCATCCGACAACGTGCCCGTCGATGCCTGGGTGCGCGTCTTCATCCTCCAGCC
>NZ_JBQLZP010000057.1:0-6403 GCF_052168335.1 Roseicyclus sp.
CATCGACCAGCTCGGCCCCGCGGTCACGTCGGGCCGCTCGGTCCTGATCTACGGCCCGCCCGGCAACGGCAAGTCCTCCATCGCCGAGGGCATCCGCGCCGCGATGGGCGATCACATCTACATCCCGCACGCGCTGAGCTATGCGGGCCAGGTCATCACGATGTTCGACCCGATCGTGCACACCAAGGTCGAGGGCGGCGAGGCCGGCGTGAACAGCCCGCTGCGCAAGTCCTCGGCGCGGCACGACACGCGATACCTGCTCTGCACGCGGCCGACCGTGATGACGGGGGGCGAGCTGATGCTGAAGATGCTCGACCTCAACTACAACGCCGTGAGCCGGACCTACCAGGCCTCGCTGCAGCTCAAGTCCACCGGCGGCGTCTTCATCGTGGACGACCTCGGACGCCAGGAGGAGCCGCCGCAGGCCCTCATCAACCGCTGGATCGTGCCGATGGAGGCGGGCTACGACATCCTCGCGCTCCAGTCGGGCGAGAAGTTCGAGGTGCCCTTCGACACGCTCGTGGTCTTCTCGACCAACTTCCACCCCAACGAGATCTTCGACCAGGCGGCCCTTCGCCGGATCTTCTTCAAGGTGAAGATCGACGGCCCGAACCAGAGCGAGTTCCTCAAGATCTTCGCCATGGTCGCGCGCAAGAAGGGCGTGCCGCTGAACGAGGAGGCGCTGATCCACCTCCTCAAGAAGAAGTACCCGGCGGTCGAGAACCTCTACGCGAACTACCACGCGCCGTTCCTGATCGACCAGGTCAAGGCGATCTGCGACTTCGAGGGCATCCCCTACCAGCTCAGGCCCGACCTCCTCGACCGGGCGTGGGAGAACCTCTACGTCAAGGAGGAGAAGATCGTGCACTGAGGGTTTTCCCCCGCAAGCGAAAGCGCCCGCCCCGCACCCCGCGCGGCGGGCGTTTCGTTTTGCCGGGCGCGCATGGCCCTCGGGCCTCGTCGCGCCTATCTTGCGCGGCATGACCGCCCTTCCCCCCGAGATCACCGGATGGTTCGACGCCCGTGGCTGGGCGATCCACCCCCACCAGCGCGCCATGCTGGAGGCGGCCGATCGGCCCTGCCAGCTCCTCATCGCGCCCACCGGCGGCGGCAAGACGATGGCGGGCTTCCTGCCGACGCTGGCCGAGCTTGCGGACGGAAGACACGCGGGGCTCCACACTCTCTACATCTCGCCCCTGAAGGCGCTGGCGGCCGACATCCGCCGGAACCTCACCGGGCCGATCGCCGAGATGGGCCTGCCGATCCGGGTCGAGGACCGGACCGGCGACACGCCGTCGTCGCGCAAGAAGCGGCAGCGCGCGGACCCGCCGCACATCCTGCTGACGACGCCCGAGAGCCTTGCGCTCCTGACCTCGTACGAGGATGCGGGGCGGACCTTCGCGGGGCTCCGGCGGGTGATCGTCGACGAGATCCACGCGCTGGCCGAAAGCAAGCGCGGCGACCAGCTCATGCTGGCGCTCTCGCGGCTCTCGGCGCTCGCGCCGGGCCTCCGCCGCGTGGGCCTGTCGGCGACGGTGGAGGACCCGCAGGCCATCGCCCGCCTCCTCGCCCGCCACCCCGACCCCTGCGAGATCCTCCTGGCCGATCCAGGCCCCGACCCCGACATCGCGATGCTGACGACACCCGAGCCGCCGCCCTGGTCCGGGGGCGGGGGGCGCTATGCCATTCCCCGCGTGCTCGAGGAGGTCAGGCGCCACCGCACCACGCTCATCTTCCACAACACCCGGGCGCAGGCGGAGATCTTCTTCCACCACCTCTGGCTCGCCAACGAGGAGGGGCTGCCCATCGGCATCCACCACGGCGCGCTCGCGAGGGAACAGCGCGAGCGGGTGGAGCGCGCGATGACCGAGGGGCAACTGCGCGCCATCGTCTGCACGGGGACGCTCGACCTCGGGATCGACTGGGGCGACGTGGACCTCGTGATCCAGGTCGGCGCGCCCAAGAACGTGAAGCGCCTCGTGCAGCGGATCGGGCGGGCGAACCACCGTTACAACGCGCCCTCTAAGGCGCTGATCGTGCCCGCCAACCGCTTCGAGGTGATCGAGTGCGTGGCGGCACTCGCCGCCGTGCGCGAGCACACGCTCGACGGCGACCCGAGGGGCGACGGGCCGCTCGACGTGCTGTGCCAGCACATCCTGATCCGCGCCGCCGCCGGGCCGTTCGCGGCGGATGACCTCTACGCCGAGGTCATCACCACCGGGGCGTACGCCACCCTCCCGCGCGAGAGCTTCGACCGCTGCCTCGACTTCGTGGCGACCGGGGGCTACGCGCTCAGGGCCTACGACCAGTGGCAGCGGCTGATGCGGCGCCCCGACGGGCAGTGGCAGCTCCGCGACCCGCGCGCGGCCCTGCGCATCCGCATGAACATCGGCACCATCGTGGACGCCGACAAGATGGCGGTCAGGCTGCACAAGTCGCGGGGCGGCAAGCCGCTGGGAGAGGTCGAGGAATACTTCGCCTCGATGCTCCGCAAGGGCGACACCTTCCTCATCGGCGGCGAGATCGTGCGTTACGAGGGGATGCGCGAGATGGTGGTCGAGGTCACGCGGACACCCTGGCAGAAGCCCAAGATCGCGACCTTCATGGGCACGAAGTTCGCCACCTCCACGCAGCTCTCGGACCGCATCCTGCGCATGTTCCGGCAGGAGGACTGGCCCGAACTGCCCGGCCACACGCGCGAATGGCTGCATCTCCAGCGCAAGGTCAGCCGCCTGCCCGAGCGCGACCGCCTGCTGGTCGAGAGCTTCCCCCATGACGGGCGGGAGCATCTGGTCGCCTACGGCTTCGCGGGCAAGAACGCGCAGCAGACGCTCGGCCTCCTCCTCACGCAGCGGATGGAGGCGCAGGGGCTGAACCCGATGGGCTTCGTGGCGACGGACTACGCGACGCTGATCTGGGGGCTCGACGCGGTGGAGGATGCCGTGCCGCTCTTCTCGCGCGAGAACCTGATCGAGACCATGGAAACCTGGCTCGCCGGGAACGCGGTGATGAAGCGCACCTTCAAGGGCTCGGCCATCGTCGCGGGGCTGATCGACCGGGCCATGCCCGGCGGCAAGCGCAAGACCGGGCGGCAGACGGCGTTCTCGACCGACATCCTCTACGACACGCTGCGCAAGTACGACCCCGGGCACGTCATGCTCGAGATCACGCGGGAGGAGGCGATGCGCGGCCTCGTCGACTTCGGCCGGATCGAGGAGATGCTGGCCCGGATCGGCGACCGGATCGACCATGTCCGCCTCAGCCGCGTGACGCCGCTCGCCGCCCCCATCTTCCTCGAACCCGGGCGCATCCCCGTCGAGGGGCTGGCCAACCAGCGGCTGATGGAGGAGGAGGCGCGGCGGCTGATGCAGACGGCGGGCCTCGAGACGGCCTGAGCCTGTTGCAAGCGCGCGGTCGCCGTGGCAGTGAACGGAACATGAACGCCTACGCGCCCCAGGTCCATGTCTTCGGCTTCCGCGGCGAGACGCTGCACGCGCTGCCCTCCGGCGCGCTGCACTGGCCCTCGGAAAGCCTGCTCGTCGTCTCCGACCTCCACCTCGGCAAGTCGGAGCGCACGGCGCGGCGGGGCGGGCCGATGCTGCCGCCCTACGAGGGGATCGACACGCTGACCCGCCTCGCCTCCGACATCGGGGCGACGGGTGCGCGCACCGTCGTCTGCCTCGGCGACAGTTTCGACGACCTCGGCGCGGCGGAGGCGATCGACGCGGCGACCGGGGCGCATCTCGCGCCGCTCATGGCCGGGCGTCGCTGGATCTGGATCGAGGGGAACCACGATCCGGGACCGCTCGGCCTCGGGGGAACGCATCTCGCGACGCTGAAGGCTGGCCCCCTCACCTTCCGGCACATCGCCGAGCGTGAGGCCCGGGGCGAGGTCTCGGGCCACTACCATCCGAAGGCGCGGCTCGCGGCGCGGGGGCGCGGCATCACGCGGCCCTGCTTCCTCGTGGACGCTGCGCGGATCGTCATGCCCGCCTATGGCACCTATACCGGGGGCCTGCACTGCGACGGACCGGAATTGTCCGCGCTGATGGAGCGGGGCGCGCGCGCCATCCTCCTCGGCACGCCGCCCGTCGAGGTGCCTATGCCGCGTCGTCCGGCATGAGCCCCGCGGCGCGCAGGTCGGGCAGGTAGGCGCGGCTGACGGGAACCTCCGTGCCGCAATCGAGGATCGCAACGTGGCGCCGCCCCTCGGGACGCACCTCGACCACGGCCGGGATCGCAACCCAGTGCGAGCGGTGGACCTGGAGCCCGGGCAGGTGCGACAGCTCCTTCAGCGCGTCGCGGAAGCGCATGAGCACACGCGCGCTGCCCCCGTCGCCATGAACCCAAAGATAATGGTCGTCCGCCGTGATCCAGCGCAGGTTGCGACCGATCTCCTCCTCGACGTGCTGGAGGAAGGCGGGCAGGCCGTGGACGGCTTCGTCCGACGGGCTTTCCGTCTCGACGGGCATGACCGCGACCTGCCTCATCGAGCGCACCACGACCGGCGCGGCGGGCGAGCGGCCTTCGGACGCGACCAGGAGCCGCGCATAGAGCCGGACGAGCACGAGGATGAGCGACACGGTGAACACCACGACGATGTGGTGCAGCATCTTGGACAGGCTCAGGACCTCGTGGCCGAGAACGGTCACGTTGAAGACGCAGATCGCGGGACCGAGCGTGAGCGCGATCGCCACCGACCCGGCGAGGTCGGACGAAAGCGTGTCGTCCAGGAAACTGAGCGTGAGCTTCCGTATGCCGAGCGCCAGCAGAAGCGACACGCCGATCAGGCCTGACCAGTAGAACAGCCTCTCCTCGAAATTCATCGCCTCGAAGGTTCCGAACGGGCCGACAAGCGCCGCGAGGATGCTCGCGAGCGTCCATGCCGCGACCCTCAACGCGCGGCGCCAGGTGCGCCCGGAGCGCCGGGATTCCTCGATGATTGTCATGTGTCGGAGGGTCGTCTATCCATAACGCTTTTTCATAATGGGCTATTTGGCCAAATCAAGCATCTTGAACGGTACTTGACACAACGTAGCAGACCGAATCGACTATTCCGATGGCCAAATATGAACCATTATTACCTGTGCGTGACGCAGCCATACGCGAAAGTTTCGCACGGCAGGGCCTGATGGCGGCTTTCGGCGCAAGAATCGACAGCCTCGCGCGCGGTCGTGCGGTCCTGTCCATGCCGATCACGGCGGCGGTCGGACAGCAGCACGGCTTCGCCCATGCCGGCGCGAGTTTCGCGCTCGGCGACAGCGCGGCGGGCTATGCCGCGCTCGGTCTCATGGAGGACGGCGCCGAGGTCCTGACGGTCGAGATGAAGATCAACCTCGTCGCTCCCGCCGCCGGCATGCGCCTCGTGGCGGAGGGCGAGGTCGTCCGGGCGGGGCGGCGCCTGACCGTCGTTCGCGCGACGGTCCTCGCCGTGGACGCCGAAGGCCGCCGCCGCGACGTCGCGCTCCTGCAAGGTACGATGATCCCCGCCTGAAGGCGGCGAACGCAATCCCGACGATAGCGAAATCCTATCGCATGCAAACTTGCGCATACGTCAACCTGTCGTAATGTCAACAAACGGCAATCAACATCGTGGGAGGAGACGATGAAGGACATCCAGGACGGCGCTTCCGTCGGGACGGAGGCGGCAGAGGCGGCGGACCGCGAGGACCGCCGGCGGTTTCTCAGGGGCGCGGGTCTCGCCACCGTTGGCGCCATCGCGGGCCTGACGATCCCCTTCGAGCGCAACATGCCTGCCGGGCTCGTCCCGGCGGCCTTCGCGCAGGACGACCCGCTCGCCGGCAAGGACGGTCTCGTGCTGCTCGGCGACCGGCCGGTGAACGCCGAGACGCCGCCGCACCTGCTCGACGATGCGATCACGCCCACGAACCGGCACTTCATCCGGAACAACGGCCAGCTTCCCTTCGAGATGGACGCGGAGAGCTGGACGCTCGAGATCGACGGCTTCGTCGACAACCCGATGACGCTGACGATCGCCGACCTGCGCGAGAGGTTCGAGGTCGTCACCCGCGCGTTGCACATCGAGTGCGGCGGCAACGGGCGCTACGCCTTCGACCCGCCGGCGCGCGGCAACCAGTGGACCTATGGCGCGGTGGGCTGCTCGGAGTGGACCGGCGTTCGGCTGAAGGACGTGCTCGAGGCCGCCGGCGTGCAGTCGGCCGCGGTCTACACCGGGCACTACGGCGCGGACGTGCACCTCTCGGGCGACCCGGAGCTCGACACCCTCTCGCGCGGCATCCCGATCGAGAAGGCGCTCGACGACGACGTGCTCATCGCCTTCGAGATGAACGGCGAGGCGCTGCACCCGATGAACGGCGCGCCGCTGCGCCTCGTGGTGCCGGGCTGGCCGGGCTCCTGCTCGCAGAAATGGCTGACGCGGATC
>NZ_JBQLZP010000058.1:0-5372 GCF_052168335.1 Roseicyclus sp.
AGCCGTGTCTCCACGCCCTCGTGACGCACCTCCGGCGTGTCCGGCGCGCCGCCCGGCTGGCAGGCGCAGAGCGCCACCGGCAACAGGACCGCCCGGGCGGCGGTCGCGGCCACTCCGCCCGCCAAGCCGGCTCACTCCGCGGCGAGGGGGGCGGCGGCGCGGGCGCGGGCGGCCGCGCTCTGGCCGGCCATCAGCTCGCTCGCCCGCGCGATGGGGTTCACGAGGTAATGGTCGCTCAGCGCCGGCCGGAAGTCGGCCTGGCCGAGCGGTCCCGGCACCAGCGCCTCCCAGCGGTTCTCGATGACCTCGTCGATGTGGCCGAGATGCGGCACCGCGGCCACCAGCGCGCGGCGAAGCTCGGGCAGGCTGTTCCAGGGCTGCGTCGCGCCAAGCTCCGCCGAGAGCGCGCGCAGGATCGCCCAGTTCTCCCGTGCATCGCCGGGCGGGAACCCGGCGCGGAACCCGAGCTGCGGCCGCCCCTCGGTGTTGACGAAGAGGCCGCCCTCCTCGGTATAGGCGGCGGCGGGCAGGATCAGGTCGGCGCGGTGCGCGCCCCGGTCGCCGTGGCTGCCCTGGTAGATGACGAATGCGCCCGGAGCGATCTCGATCTCGTCCGCGCCGAGGTTGTAGATCACGTCCGCGTCCTCGACGGCGGCGGCGATGCCGCCCTCGGTCACCGCGCCCACGTCCATCGCGCCCACGCGGGACGCGGCCGTGTGCAGGACCAGGAGGCCCGAGTTCGTCGCCTCGGCGAGCGTCATGGCGGCGGCGAGGACCGCCTCCCCGTCCGCCTCGCGGAGCGCGCCCTGGCCGACGATGACGATGGAGGGCTTCGTGCGCACCTCGTCGCCATGGTCCATGTTCACGATCCGCTCGAGCGCGGCGCGGTCGGCGCCGATGTGGTCGACATCGTAGGTCAGGTCCGCCGCGGGCCCGATCAGGCCGACCGTCGCGCCGCGCGTCCAGGCCTTGCGGATGCGGGCGTTCAGGACCGGCGCCTCCATCCGCGGGTTGGTGCCGATCAGCATCACGAACTTCGCGGTGTCGATGTCCTCGATGGCCGCGGTTCCCACGTAGGCCGAGCGGTTGCCCGCGGGCAGTTTCGCGCCATCCGTCCGGCACTCCACGCTGCCGCCCTGCCCCTCGATGAGCTGTTTGAGCGCGAAGGCGGCTTCGGTCGGCGCCAGATCGCCCACCAGGCCCGCGAGCTTCTTCGCGCCCCGGATTGCCTTGGCGGCGGCCGAGAGCGCCTCGGGCCAGGTCGCGGGGCGAAGCCGCCCGTTCTCGCGGATGTAGGGCCGGTCGAGGCGCTGGCGGCGCAGCCCGTCCCAGACATAGCGCGAGCGGTCGGCCAGCCATTCCTCGTTCACGCCGTCATGGTTGCGCGGCAGGATGCGCATGACCTCGCGGCCCTTGGTGTCGACGCGGATGTTCGAGCCGAGCGCGTCCATCACGTCGATCGTCTCGATCTTCGTCAGTTCCCAGGGCCGCGCGGTGAAGGCGTAGGGCTTGTTCGTCAGCGCGCCGACCGGGCAGAGGTCGACGATGTTGCCCTGCATCTCCGATTCCAGCGTGGCGCCGAGGTAGGATGTGATCTCGGCGTCCTCGCCGCGGCCGGTCTGGCCCATCTCGGGCATCCCGGCGACCTCGGTGATGAAGCGGACGCAGCGCGTGCAGGAGATGCAGCGCGTCATGTGCGTCTCGACGAGCGCGCCCAGGTCGAGATCCTCGACCGCGCGCTTCGGTTCGCGATAGCGCGAGAAGTCGACGCCGTAGGCCACCGCCTGGTCCTGAAGGTCGCACTCGCCGCCCTGGTCGCAGATCGGGCAGTCGAGCGGGTGGTTGATGAGGAGGAACTCCATCACCCCCTCGCGCGCCTTCTTCACCATGGGCGAGTTGGTCTTGACCACGGGGGGCTGGCCCTCGGGGCCCGGCCTCAGGTCGCGCACCTGCATGGCGCAGGAGGCGGCGGGCTTCGGCGGGCCGCCGACCACCTCGACGAGGCACATCCGGCAGTTGCCCGCGATGGACAGCCGCTCATGGTAGCAGAAGCGCGGGATCTCGATGCCCGCCACCTCGCAGGCCTGGATCAGGGTCATCGCGGGATCGACCTCGATCTCGCGGCCGTCGATCACGATCTTGCGCAGGTCGCTCATGGGCGCAGGTCCTCCGGTTGGCCTGCGGGCGGTGGGTCTGGACAGGATCCGCCCGCGGGCTCACGCGTTCGACCGCCTTCTAACCCCCGCGGAGCAGCCTGCCAATGGCCGACCCCGCGGCGATTTCGTCGCGCCCCACCCGGCAGACGCCCGCGGGGTCGTCGATGTCCGCGCCGCGCGCGGCGAAGTAGGCCTCGGTGATCTCGCGATAGCGGCGCTGGTCGGCGTCGTTGTCGATGTAGGCGCGGATCTCGGCCCGCGTGAAGCCGAGCGTCTCGGCCCGGTCCACCAGGCTCTCGAGAAAGCCCATGGTCCGCAGCATCCGCCCCGAGATGTCGGGGCAGCGCAGGTGGATCATGCGCCCGACGGAAAAGGCGGTGAGCCCCTCGTGGATCACCGGATCGTCGCGCAGCGGCTGCCAGGCGTCCGCCCGCGCCTTGCCCGCGCTCGCGGCGAGGGCGAAGAAGACGAACAGCGCGCAGGCGCCGACGATTGCGAATGCTGGCCTCATGGATGCGGTCCTTCCGACTCGACGTTGCTGCCTCGTGGCGATCAGGCGGCGCTGCGGCGTGTCATTCAATAACCGCCGCGCGCCGGGCCCGTTCCCCGGCGGTCTTTCGCGATGCGCCGATCACGACGCGCGAAATACCGCCGCAGTCAGGCGAGATCGCGCCAGAGCGCGAGCCCCAGCCACACGAGCGCCACCGCGAAGACGAGCGAGAGCACGCAATAGACCGCGGTCTCGAGCTTCTCGGTGGTGTCGAGCACGGATGCCGAAAGGAGCGCCGCGACGCCGCCGAGCGCCCCGCCGACAACCGCGAAGCCCGGCCCGAGCATCGAGCCGAGCGCGAGCCCGAGCCCGCAGCACGCGAGAAATATGAACGGAAGCCCGTATCTGTGGAAACGAACCATGGAATCTGCCTCGATCTGCCTCTTGCCGGTCCGGTGCGGCCATGGGCCTGCCCGTCCGGTCATTGAGGGTCAGGATACGCGGCAGGGAGTCGTCGGGCAACGATTCCACGAAGACCCGGCGCAGCACCGCCGGCCTGAGGCCGATACGTCACAGGGCGCGGGAGCGTCAGGCGCCGCAGCGCCCCATGAAGTAGAGCACCCCGTCCTCGAGCCGTATCTGGGTATAGTCGGAGGCGGGCGGAAGCGCGTCATATGTGGCGCCGAGGCCCGCGCAATGGTCGCGAACGGCGGCCTGCGCGGCCTCCCAGTCGTCGCGGTCGATCTCGGCGCCGTCGCTCCGGCGCACGGCGAGCGCGGGCAGGTCGCCGTGGCGTCCGCCCACGTCGAGCGCCGTCTGCGTGACCGCGTAGGCGGGAGGCTCCTCCCGCGCGCAGGCCGCCGCCAGGAGCGCGACCGCCAGCGGCGCGGCGGCCCGGATCATTCCGCGGCGATCTCGACGGTGCCGCCGCGCTTCACCCGGATGCGGTCCTCGATCTCGGGCCGGAAGTGGCGGATGAGGCCCTGGATCGGCCAGGCCGCCGCGTCGCCGAGCGCGCAGATCGTGTGGCCCTCGACCTGCTTGGTCACGTCGAGGAGCATGTCGATCTCCTCGACCGAGGCGTCGCCGCGCACCAGCCGGTCCATCACGCGCATCATCCAGCCCGTACCCTCGCGGCAGGGGGTGCACTGGCCGCAGCTCTCGTGCTTGTAGAACTTCGAGAGCCGCCAGATCGCCTTGATGATGTCGGTGGACTGGTCCATCACGATGATCGCCGCGGTGCCGAGGCCCGAGCGCTGCTCGCGCAGCCAGTCGAAGTCCATGATCGCGCCCTCGCGCATCACGCTCGCGGGCAGGCAGGGCACGGACGAGCCGCCGGGGATCACCGCCTTGAGGTTGTCCCAGCCGCCGCGGATGCCGCCGCAATGCCGCTCGATCAGCTCGTCGAAGGTGATCGACATGGCCTCCTCGACGACGCAGGGGGTGTTCACGTGCCCCGACACGGCGAAAAGCTTGGTGCCCGCGTTGTTCGGCCGCCCGAAGCTCGCGAACCACTCCGCGCCGCGGCGCAGGATCGTGGGCACGACGGCGATCGATTCGACGTTGTTGACCGTGGTGGGGCAGCCGTAGAGGCCCGCGCCCGCCGGGAAGGGCGGCTTCATGCGCGGCATGCCCTTCTTGCCCTCGAGGCTTTCCAGCAGCGCCGTCTCCTCGCCGCAGATATAGGCCCCCGCGCCGTGGTGGAGGTAGAGGTCGAAGTCCCAGCCGGACCCGGCCGCGTTCCTGCCGAGGAGCCCCGCGTCGTAGGCCTCGTCGATGGCGGCCTGCAGGGCCTCGCGCTCGCGGATGTACTCGCCGCGGATGTAGATGTAGCAGGCATGCGCCCCCATCGCGAAACTGGCGATCAGGCAGCCCTCCACCAGCGTGTGGGGGTCGTTGCGCATGATCTCCCGGTCCTTGCAGGTGCCGGGCTCGGATTCGTCGGCGTTGACCACGAGGTAGCTCGGCCGCCCGTCCGATTCCTTCGGCATGAAGGACCACTTGAGACCGGTCGGGAAACCCGCGCCGCCGCGGCCGCGCAGACCGGAGGCCTTCATGATCTCGACGATCTTGTCGCGCCCGAGGCCGATCAGGTCCTTCGTGCCGTCCCAGTGGCCGCGCGCCTTCGCGCCCGCGAGCGTGCGGTCGTGCATGCCGTAGATGTTCGTGAAGATCCGGTCTTTGTCCTGCAGCATGGTCATCCCTTCCTGCCCCGGCCTGACGGGGCCTGTGGATCGCTGGCCGTCTTTCGGCGTTCCTGCCTCACCCAATAGGTCACCACCAGCGCCCAGACCAGTGCGGCAATCGCCGCAAGGTCCATGAGGAACGCGTAGCGCACGGGCAGGCCGAGCTCGCCCCCGATGTATTGTCCGCCGACCCAGAGCACCATGGTCGCCGCCATCACGATCGCGGCGAGGCGGATCTGCCGCACGAGGCGGCGGTCGCGCTCGGTGATCTCGGTGCGCTGTGGTTTCGGCATGTCTCGGGTCCGCTCCGGTCTGCGGCAGTCCCTAGCGCGGCGCGCCCCCCCGGCACAATGCCGAAGGGGCCGGGTGCGACGGCGCCGCGCCCCCGGGGGGACGCGGCGCAATCGGTCAGGTGAGCTTCGCGCGCGCCTGGTCCACGATCTTGTGGCGGGCGCAGATCATCTTGAAGCCGGGCTGCTGTTCGTTCAGCCAGTCGATCCCCTCGGCGTCGAGCCCGGCGAGCTGGTCGAAGTGGAAGAT
>NZ_JBQLZP010000059.1:0-1647 GCF_052168335.1 Roseicyclus sp.
ACCGCGCGCTGTCGCGCGGGATCACGGCCGGCGCCCCGGTCGGCTACTGACGCCGGGCGCCGAAACCGCGCGAAACGCTCCGGTCTCGGCATTTCGGCGGCGACCCTCAACGGTTCCTTCATCCATTTCGGGCCTACTGGTCGCGCGGGCGGACCACTCCGGCCGCTGGCCGGTCGGCACTCCCTGGCCGGTCGGCACTTCATGGATGGGCGGGAGCAATGCTGGAGAGTTTCGCGGCGGAGGATGCCATCGCGCACATGCGCGACATCACGCCCGACCACCTGACGCGCCGGCAGAAGGCGGCGGTAATCGTGCGCCTGCTCCTCAGCCAGGGCGTCTCGCCCGGCCTCGACAAGCTGACGCCCGCGCAGCAGGGAACGCTCGCCCGCGCCATGTCGGGCCTCGGGCAGATCGACCGCGCCACGCTCGCCTCCATCGTGACGGAGTTCACGGACGCCCTCGACCGCCTCGCGCTGACCATGCCGCGGGGGATGCACGACGTGCTCGAGATCCTCGATCCCTACATCTCGGCGCAGGCGCGCGACGGGCTGAAGGCCGAGGCGGAGATCGGCGACGGCACCGATCCCTGGCTACGCCTCGCCGCGATGGAGCCCGCCCTGCTGCGCCCCATCCTCGACGAGGAAAGCGCCGAGATCTGCGCGATCCTCCTCTCCAAGCTCAGCGTCGCGAAGGCCGCGAGCCTCCTGTCCGACCTGCCCCCGGCGCGGGCCGAACTCATCGCCCATGCCGTCGCCCTGACCGAGACGGTGACGCCCGACACGACGCTCAGGATCGGCGAGCAGCTCCATGCCCAGATCGTGGCGGCGCCCAAGCGCGCCTTCCGCACCGATCCGGTGACCCGCGTGGGCGCGATCCTGAACGCCGTGGGCAGCGCCGCGCGCGACGCCGTGCTCGACGGGCTCGACAGCCGCGATGCCGACTTCGCCATCCGCGTGCGCCGCGCGATCTTCACCTTCGAGCACATCCCCCGCCGCGTGAGCGCCGCCGACGTGCCCCGCATCGCCGCGGCGATGGATGGTGCGACCTTCGCCACGGCGCTGGCCGCGGGCCTCGTGAAGGCGCCGCTTTCGGTCGAGTTCCTGCTCGAGAACATGTCCAAGCGCATGGCCGAGCAGCTCCGCGACCAGGCCGAGAGCGCGGGAACCCCGCGCGACGACGTGGGCGAGGCCGCCATGGCCTCGGTCGTGGCCGCGATCCGCGGGCTCGAGGAAAACGGCGAAATCAGCCTCATCATCGAGGACGAGTAGCCGCCTTTCGCCGCGGGGTCGCGGGCGCCTATATCGGGGGCATGGTCCTCCAGTTCACCGAGGCCGGGATCTACTGCCCCGCCGCCGACGCCTATATCGACCCCTGGCGCCCGGTGCCCCGCGCGCTGATCACGCACGGGCATTCGGACCACGCGCGCGGAGGCCACGGCGCCTATCTCTCGACGGAGGCGGCCGCGCCCGTCATCCGCCACCGGCTCGGCGACATCCGCCTCCAGACGATCGGCTACGGCGAGACGCGTCAGATCGGGGCCGCGCGGGTCAGCTTCCATCCCGCGGGCCACGTGCCGGGCTCGGCGCAGATCCGGGTCGAGGTGGGCGGCGAGGTCTGGGTCGTCTCGGGCGACTACAAGACCGTGGA
>NZ_JBQLZP010000060.1:0-5457 GCF_052168335.1 Roseicyclus sp.
CGCGGTCTCGCGGCTGGTCGCCGAGCGCGGCGGCTACGACCTGATGCCGGAGCTGGGCTACAAGCCGACCAACAAGTACCTGCCGCCGCGCCCGCGCCAGAACCCGCTGTCGGGCTGTTCCTCGGCTCCCGCCGCCGATACCGAGACGACGCCCGCCAAGGGCCTGCTGCGCTGGGTTGACCAGATGCTGTCGCGCTGATCCCGCTGCCCGGAATTATCCAGACGATGAACCCCGCCTTTTCCGTCATCTTCTTCACCACGGCCTCCGGCGCGGGGTACGGGCTGTGGTTCTGGCTCGGCCTGCGGATCGCGCTCGACGGGCTGCCGCACAAGGCTGGGCCGACGCTCGCCGCGTTGATCCTCGGCGGTGTGCTGGTGACGGCCGGCCTCCTGTCGTCGACCTTCCACCTCGGCCATCCGGAGCGCGCCTGGCGCGCCTTCAGCCAGTGGCGCAGCTCCTGGCTCTCGCGCGAAGGGGTGGCAGCGGTGGCGACCTACGGTCCGGCGGGGCTGCTCTTCCTTGCGCTGGTCTTCGGGCTGCCGGGCGGGGCGCTCGCCGGGGGGCTCCTGTCGCTCGGCGCGGTTGCGACGGTCTGGTGCACGGGGATGATCTATGCCTCGCTCCGCACCGTGCCCGAGTGGAACCTGGGCCTCGTGCCCTGGGCCTATCTCGCGCTCGCGGGGGCGACGGGCGCGCTTGTCCTCGCGCTGTTCGACGCGGGGCCCTGGCCTGCGCTGGCTGCGGCGGGCCTCCTGCTCGCGGCGCTCCTCAAGTGGCTCTACTGGCGGCGGATCGACGGGCTCGGAGCGCCTTTCGGCTTGGCACAGGCGCTGGGCATCCCGGGGGCGTCGGAGATCCGAACCCTCGACCCGCCGCACACGCAGCCCAATTTCGTCATGCGCGAGATGGGCTATGCCGTGGCGCGCCGTCACGCACGGCGCCTGCGGCTCTGGGCGATGGGGTTCCTGCTCTCGGTGCCGCTTCTCGGGCTCCTGCTCGCGACGCTCCTGCCGGACCTCGCGACCGTCTTCCTTGCCGCGGCGGCACTCTCCGCGCTTCTCGGCACGTGGATCGAGCGCTGGCTCTTCTTCGCGGAGGCGCGGCACCTGTCGATGCTCTACTACGGATCGGATCTCGGGCCGAGGGGCGCGGGCGCATGAGCCGGCTGGACGAGACCCACGACCCCGGCCGCCGAAGCTGGATCGAGAGCGCCAACGCGCCGGGGACGGACTTCCCCGTCCAGAACCTGCCTTACGGCGTCTTCTCGCACGGCGGCGGGCCGTGCCGGGTCGGCGTGGCCATCGGGGACATGATTCTCGACCTGACGGCGGCGGAGGGGCAGGGGAGGCTCGGCACCGGCCAGCCTGTCTTCGACACCGGAAGCCTCAACCGCTTCATGGCGCGGCCGAAGGAGGAGTGGACGTCGATGCGCCGCCGGATCGCGGCGCTGCTCGACGCGGCGGCGGGCACGCGCGACCTGCCGCTCGTGGCGCAGGCGGATGCCGTCCTGCACCTGCCCGCCGAGATCCGGGGCTTCACCGACTTCTACGCCTCGCGCGAGCACGCGACGAACGTGGGCTCCATGTTCCGCGACCCGGCGAACGCGCTTCTGCCCAACTGGCTCCACGTGCCCATCGGCTACAACGGGCGCGCCTCGACGGTGGTGGTCTCGGGCACGCCGATCACGCGCCCCCTCGGCCAGCTCAAGGGGCCCGAGGACGCCGCGCCGCGCGTCGGCCCCACGGCGAAGCTCGACTTCGAGGTGGAACTCGGCGCGCTGGTCGGGACCGGCAATGCGATGGGCGCGCCGATGAGCGCCGCCGAGGCCTGGGAGGCGATCTTCGGCTATGTTCTCCTGAACGACTGGTCGGCACGGGACATCCAGGTCTGGGAATACCAGCCGCTCGGCCCGTTCCTGTCCAAGGCCTTCGGTACGACCATCAGCCCCTGGGTCGTGACCCGCGACGCGCTGGAGCCCTTCCGCGTGCCGCCGCCGGAGCGTGCGGTGCCGCTCCTGCCCTACCTGCGCGAGGAGACGCCGAACAACCTCGACATCGTGATCGAGGCCGAGCTTGCGCCCGAGGGACGGGCGGGGCGTCGCATCCTGCGGACCAACGCGCGTTGGCTCTACTACTCGGCGGCGCAGCAACTGGCGCACCATACGCTGTCGGGCTGCGCGATGGAGACGGGCGATCTGCTCGGGTCGGGCACGATCTCGGGCGAGGCGCGGGAGAGTTGGGGATCGCTCCTGGAACTCACCTGGAACGGGCGCGACCCGCTGGATGTCGAGGGCGGCAGGCGCGCGTTCCTCGAGGACGGGGACAGCGTGACGCTGCGCGGCCATTGCGACGGACCCTACCGGATCGGCTTCGGCACCTGCGCTGGCACGATTCGCCCGGCGCCCGCCGCGCCCGGGCCCCGGGACTGACCCCGGATCACGCAGGTTTTCCGATGTCGGCGCGTCTCTCGACCGCTTGCGGCCTCTGTGCGCGCCTTCTAACATGCTAGCATGCCAATCGGCGGAAGGGGAGGCGAGAGAGTGGCCGCGAAGATCACGGACGTGACGACCCATGACGTGCGGTTCCCGACGAGCCGGATGCTCGACGGGTCGGACGCGATGAACCCGACGCCCGACTATTCGGCCGCCTACGTGGTGCTGCGCGCCTCGGACGGCAGCGAGGGGCACGGCATGACCTTCACCATCGGGCGCGGCAACGAGATCTGCTGCGCCGCCATCGAGGCGGTGGCCGCGCTGGTGAAGGGACGGGAGGTCGACGGACTCCTGTCGGACATGGGCGCGACATGGCGGCTGGTGACGGGGGACAGCCAGCTGAGGTGGACCGGCCCCGAGAAGGGGGTGATCCACCTCGCGGCGGCGGCGGTGATGAACGCGCTCTGGGACCTCTACGGCAAGCGCGCGGGCAAGCCCGTCTGGCGGCTGATCGCGGCGATGTCGCCCGCCGAGCAGGTCGCGCTGGTCGACTGGCGCTACCTCGCCGACGCGCTGCCCCCGGAGGAGGCCCGCGAGCGGCTGGAGGAGAAGGCCGGCGGACGCGCGGCACGCATCGCCGAGATGGAGCGCGACGGGTACCCCGCCTACACGACCTCGGCCGGGTGGCTCGGCTATTCCGACGAGAAGATCCGCACGCTGATGCGCGCGGCGCTGGCCGAGGGATGGACCCACTTCAAGATGAAGGTCGGCCGCAACATCGAGGACGACATGCGCCGCGCCGCGATCATCCGCGAGGAGATCGGGCCCGACCGGTTCCTGATGATGGACGCCAACCAGGTCTGGGGCGTGGAGGAGGCCATCGCGAACATGAAGCGGCTCGCGGCCTTCGACCCCTGGTGGATCGAGGAGCCGACGAGCCCCGACGACATCCTCGGCCACGCCCGCATCGCCCGCGAGATCGCGCCCATCAGCGTGGCGACGGGCGAGCACTGCCACAACGCGGTGATGTTCAAGCAGCTCATGCAGGCGGGCGCGATCCGTTTCGTGCAGGTGGACAGCTGCCGCCTCGCCGGGCCGAACGAGATCCTGGGCGTGATGCTGATGGCGGAGAAATTCGGGCTGCCGGTCTGCCCCCACGCCGGCGGGGTGGGCCTGTGCGAACTGATCCAGCACATGAGCTTCGTCGACTACGTCTGCGTCTCGGCGCGCCTCGAGAACCGGGTGCTGGAATTCGTCGACCACCTGCACGAGCATTTCGTGGACCCGGTGCGCACGCGGAACGGGCGTTACGTGCCACCGTCGATGCCCGGCTTCTCGGTGGAGATGAAGCCCGCGAGCCTCGCGCGGCACGCGTTTCCGGGCGGCGCGGCGTGGCAGGCGTGAGCGGTGTCGCCGCCTGCGGCGGCGACGCGTCCCGCCTTGTGTCGATGCCTTCGGCATCGACCCGGGCGAGGGGGTTTCACCCCCTCGCGCTCCCCCGCGTATTTGAGGAAAGATGAAGCTGCGGGGGCAGGGCCCCCCCGTCAGGCGTTCCAGGCGATGGCCGTCTGCGTCTGTTCGCCGAGGCCCGCGATGCCGAGGCGCACGATCTGGCCCTCGCGCAGGTAGACCGGGGGCTTCTGGCCGAGGCCGACGCCGGGGGGCGTGCCGGTCGAGATGACGTCGCCCGGCTGCAGGCTCATGAACCGGCTGATGTAGTGCACGAGGTGGCGCACGCCGTAGACCATGGTGCGGGTCGAGCCGTCCTGGTAGCGGTGGCCGTCGACCTCGAGCCACATGGCGAGGTCCTGCGGGTCGGGCACCTCGTCGCGGGTCACGAGCCAGGGGCCGATGGGGCCGAAGCTGTCGCAGGACTTGCCCTTCATCCACTGGCCGGCGCGTTCCATCTGGAATTCGCGCTCGGACCAGTCGTTGATCACGCAATAGCCCGCCACGTGGTCCATGGCGTCGGCCTCGTCGATGTAGGAGCCGGCCTTGCCGATGACGACGCCGAGTTCGACCTCCCAGTCGGTTTTGGAGGAGTTCCTCGGGATGCGCACCGGGTCGTCGGGGCCGCAGATCGCGCTCGTCGCCTTGAAGAAGAGCACGGGTTCGGGCGGGACGGGCATGCCGCTCTCGGCGGCGTGGTCGGCGTAGTTGAGGCCGACGCAGATGAACTTGCCGACGCCGCCGACGCAGGGGCCGAGGCGCGGGGCGCCCTCGACGCGCGGCAGGTCCGCGGGGTCGAGGGCGGCGAGGCGGGCGAGGCCTTCGGGCGCGAGCGTATCGCCGGCGATGTCGGCCACGACGGCGGAGAGGTCGCGGATGCGGCCCTCGGCGTCGAGCATCCCCGGTTTCTCGGAGCCCGGGGCCCCGTAGCGCAGGAGTTTCATGTCCCTCTTTCCGTTCAGACGTTGGACCAGCCGCCGTCGATCACGACGGCCTGACCGGTCATGAAGGCGCTCTCGTCGCTCGCGAGGTAGACGGCGAGGCTGGCGATTTCGGCGGCGGTGGCGATCCGGCCCATGGGCTGGCGGGCGATGAAGTCGGCGCGGGCCTTCTCCACGTCGCCGATCGCCTCGCCCTGCGCGCGGACGCGGGCGTGCCAGGAAGGGCTCTCGACCGTGCCGGGGCAGATCGCGTTGGCGCGGATGCCCCGGGTGACGAAGTCGGCGGCGATCCCCTTGGTCATGCCGATCACCGCGGCCTTGGTCGCGCCGTAGACGAAGCGGTTGGGTGCGGCGATGATGGAGGAGACGGCGGAGGCCATGTTGACGATGGTGCCGCCGCCCTGCCCGATCATCGCGGGAAGGAAGGCGCGCGTGACCTGGTACATGGCGCGGACGTTGAGGCGGAAGGAGGCGTCGAAATCCTCGGGCGGGCAGTCGAGGATGGTGCCGTGGTGGACGAAGCCCGCGCAGTTGAACAGGATGTCCACGGCGCCGGTGCGCCCGGCGAAGGCGGCCACGGCGGCATCGTCGGTGACGTCGAGGCGGTGCGTTTCGCCGCCCGCCTCGGCCACGGG
>NZ_JBQLZP010000061.1:0-1419 GCF_052168335.1 Roseicyclus sp.
GGCGACGATGGTCTCGAGCACGCGGGGGTCGTGGTCGTGGAAGTAGCGGAAGCCCGAAATCCCGTCTTCGCCGCGCACCACGGTCTCGAGGAAGCCCAGGGGATCGGCCTCGCGCGCCGCCATGTCGTGGCCGAAAAGCTCGAAACGGTCCTTCTGGCCGATGAAGACCGGGTTGAAGACCTCGCCATGCGAGGTGACGTCGGGCAGCGTGTTCAGGCTCTCTTCCAGGTGGTTCGAGCCTGTCCGCATCTCGGCGAAGAGCACGAAGCCGTCGAAGCGCCCCGCCATGACCTAGCGCACCAGGTAGGGCCGGCTGCCGTCGCCCGCGCGGGGGGCGCCACCATAGCCCTCCTGCGGGAAGTCGCCGACCATGAAGGGGTTCATGCCCTGGTTCTTGAGGCTCTGAAGGAATTGCGGGAAGCCCTGGAGGTTCACCATGCGCGGCGCCTCCGTCAGCCGCTGGATCGGCGCGCCCTCCATCGCGTCGAGGATGCCTTGCAGGTTCTCCATCGGCTCCTCGACGAAATCGGCGAGCGTCCAGATGCGGATTTCGGCGCGGCGGCTGCGGTCGCGCAAGGTCTCGACGAAATCCGCCTCCCGCCGCTGGAGGCGCGCGGCCTCCCCCCGGATGTGCGAGAAGTTCGCGTTCGACGTGAAGAGGCGCACCGCCCAGGCCCCGGTGATGACCGAGATCTGCGCGTTCGAGTCGTTGGCCATGAACATGCCCGGCTCCTGGTTGTCCTGCGGCCCGAACATGAAGACCTGCCGCTCACCCCGCGTGTTCCAGACGAGGCTCGATAGAAACGCCTCCGGGTTGTAGTCACGAAGGGCGGCCGAGGCGCTGAGGTTGCCGGAAAAGACCTCCGCACCGCCCGCGAAGCGGACGCGACGCGGCGCGAAGAGGTTGCCGTGCACCGTCGTTCCCAGGCGGCGCGAGAGCCAGGCCTCGAAGTCCTCGAACAGGTCGTTGAAGCCGTGGAACACCGAATAGGGCGCGGCCGTGACGCCGTTTTCCCAGCCGGGATTGGGAAAGCGGCTGTGCATGTAGAGGCCGGGACGCCCCCGCGTCCGCCGTTCCAGCGCCTTGGAGAAGACGCGGTCGATCTTGCCCGGTGCGGGCTCGGCCATGCGGTCGCCGGTATGCTCGGCAGACAGGAAGGTGCGGTAGAGACGGTTGGCCTTGGGCCAGATCTTGCGCGCCACGAAGCAGTCGGACCGGCGCAGGAGATGCAGGTGGTCGTCGTAGAAGACGTGCGGTTTGCCCTGGAAGTCGAACTTCGACAGCGTGAGCGACCGGCTCTCGACCCGGCGGCCGTAGTTGCGCACGAGCGTCTGGTACTAGCTTTCGTCCGGAATCCAGACGAGCCGGAAGAAGTTCTCGAGCTCGCGCCGCCGCGGGTCCTCGAGGATCGCGGACAG
>NZ_JBQLZP010000062.1:0-2739 GCF_052168335.1 Roseicyclus sp.
CTCCCCCAGGCACCACACCCGGAAAAGGAGGTTCCCATGTTCCACAGACACCTTGTCGCCGCCGCCGCAGCGGCCGCCCTAGCGCCCTTCGCGGCCGGGGCCGAGGTCACGGGCGAGCCCTTCGCCTACACGGTCGACGGCATGGCGTTCGAGGGCTACGTCGCCCACGACCCGGCGCGGGAGTCGCTCGGCACCGTCCTGATCGTGCACGACTGGGACGGCATGACCGAGTACGAGGAGATGCGCGCCCGGATGCTGGCCGAAGCCGGCTACACCGCCTTCGCCATCGACGTCTACGGCGCCGAGGCCGACCCGCAGGGGATGGAGGATTACCGCGCGCTCTCGGGCGCGCTCTACGGCGACCGCGAGACGTTCCGCACGCGCCTCATGGGCTCGATCGAGGCCGCCGCCGAGATCCCCGGCGCGACGGAGGGCATGGTGATGATCGGCTACTGCTTCGGCGGCGCGGCGGTGCTCGAGGCCGCGCGCGCGGGCGCGGACCTTCAGGGCTTCGTCAGTTTCCACGGCGGGTTGCCGACGCCCGAGGGCCAGGACTGGAGCGCGGCCTCCGGCGCGCCGGTGATGTTCTTCCACGGCTCGGCCGACCCGGTCTCGGGGATCGGCGATCTCGCGGTCGTGATGGAGGAACTGGTGGCCGCAGGCATCCCGCACGGGGCGAAGATCTACGGCGGCGCGCGCCACGCCTTCACGGTGCCCTCTTCGGACGATTTCGTGGAAGAGGCTTCGATCGACAGTTTCGCGGGGTTGCTGGAGTTCCTCGGCGACGCGCTCTGAGCGGGTCCGGGCGGGGGGCGGCGGCCCTCCGCCGTCCATCCGCGGGGATCGCTGGGGCGTGGCGGGGCCGCGCCAATCCGCCGCCAAAATACCGTTTGCGTTTCGGTCGTTCCGTGGTTGGATGCTTCCACAACCCAGGGAGGCACTGAATGACCGAGGTAAGGATGTCGGTGAACGGGAAATCCGTCGCCGGCGATGTCGAGGGGCGTACGCTCCTGTCCGAGTTTCTCCGCGAAAAGCTGCGCCTGACCGGCACGCATGTGGGCTGCGACACCAGCCAGTGCGGCGCCTGCGTCGTGCACATGAACGGGAACGCGGTGAAGTCCTGCACCGTGCTCGCGCTGGATGCGGCGGGCGCGGACGTGCTGACGATCGAGGGGATGGCGGCGCCCGACGGCACGCTCTCGGCGATCCAGCAGGCGTTCCAGGATCACCACGGGCTCCAGTGCGGCTTCTGCACGCCCGGAATGGTGATGTCGGCGGCCGCGCTCCTGAAGGAGAACCCCAGGCCCACCGAGCACGAGGTCCGCGAGTATCTCGAGGGCAACATCTGCCGCTGCACGGGCTACCACAACATCGTCAAGGCGATCATGGCGGCGTCCGGGCAGGACGTCTCGGCCGTCGCCGCCGAATAGGCGGCGCGCCCGGCCGCGGGCGGGACACGTGCGTATTTGAAGAAAGATGAAGGGGGCGGGGAGGCCCCCGGCCCAGGCGGCCCCCTATCGTGGAGGGCCGGGGGAGCGACACCCAAGGGAGGACACCCATGCCGAAGGACCATGGGATCGGCGCGCGATCCAAGCGCCGCGAGGACATCCGCTTCCTGACCGGAAGCGGGCAGTATACCGACGACATGGCGATGCAGGGCCAGACCTACGCGGTCATGGTCCGCTCGAACGTCGCGCATGGGCGGATCGTGTCGATCGACACCTCCGCCGCCGCCGCGATGCCGGGCGTGCTGGCCGTCTTCACCGGCGAGGACTTCGCCGAGGTGGGGGGCAACCCGGCCGGCTGGCT
Source organism: Roseicyclus sp. (assembly GCF_052168335.1). Taxonomy (GTDB): domain Bacteria; phylum Pseudomonadota; class Alphaproteobacteria; order Rhodobacterales; family Rhodobacteraceae; genus Roseibacterium. The sequence continues at coordinate 1,810 of NZ_JBQLZP010000062.1, forward strand.
GATCCATTCGCGCGACGGCTCGCCCATGCGGGAGCCCAAGCGCCCCGTTCTGGCGCATGGCAAGGTGCGCCACGTGGGCGACGCCTATGCCGCCGTGGTGGCCGAGACCTACGCGCAGGCCAGGGACGCCGCCGAGGCGGTCGCCGCGGGCACGGTGATCGAGGAGTTGCCCGCCATCGTCGACATGGCGGCGGCGGTGGCCGACGCGTCGAACCGCGTGCATGACGAGATCCCCGACAATCTCTGCTTCGACTGGGGCTGGATCGAGGACAACCGCGCGGCGGTCGATGCCGCGATGCAGGCGGCCGAGCACGTCACCGTGCTGGAACTGGTGAACAACCGCCTCGTGCCGAACGCGATGGAGCCGCGCGCCTCGATCGGCGAGTACCATCCGGGCACGGGCGAGTACAGGCTGACGACGACGAGCCAGAACCCGCACCTGACCAAGCTTCTCGTCTGCGCCTTCGTGCTCGGCATTCCCGAGCACAAGCTGACGGTGGTGGCGCCCGACGTGGGCGGGGGCTTCGGCTCGAAGATCTACCATTACGGCGAGGAGGCGCTGGTGCTGGCCGCCGCCAGGAAGCTCGGCCGGCCGGTGCGCTGGACGGCGGAGCGGACGGAGAGCTTCCTCACCGACGCCCATGGCCGCGACCACGTCACGAAGATCGAGGTCGGCGCCAAGAAGGACGGCGAGATCGTCGCCATCCGCACCACGACGCTGGCGAACGTCGGGGCGTACCTGTCGAACTTCTCGACCGCGACGCCGACCTTCCTGCACGGCACGCTGATGGCGGGGCCCTACAAGGTCCCGAACGTCTACGTGAACCTCAAGGCCGTCTTCACCAACACCGCGCCCGTCGACGCCTATCGCGGCGCCGGGCGGCCCGAGGCGACCTACAGCCTCGAGCGCGCGATCGACAAGATGGCCCG
>NZ_JBQLZP010000063.1:0-4434 GCF_052168335.1 Roseicyclus sp.
GCAGCGCGGAAGCTCTCCCAGCTCTCCACCCAGGAGACGACCGGCTCGAGCCGCGCGCCCGCATGTTCGCCCACGATCCCCTCGCCCACCGCCTGCTGCCACCAGCTCTCGGTCTCGCGGTCGAACATGATCATGTCCGAGTGCCGGAGGTTCCCCGAGACGCCGAAGCTCAGCACCTCGCCGTCCACGCGCCGGTCGAAGACCAGCGCGGTGTTGCAGAGCGGGCAGAAGGTCACGGCGACGGGCCGGCCGGCCACGACATCGTTCACGATCTCGTGCCAGGTGAGGTAGCGCAGCGGATAGGCCCGCGCGGGCTCGCCCTCGGGGGCGAGCGTCATGACCGGCTCGCGCGGCGACAGCCTGTCCTCCTCCGCCGCCGGCAGGAATTCGGGATCGTCGATCGCGGGAATGCCGTCGCGCCCGACCCCGCCCAGATGATCTCGGAGAGATCGACCGTCGCCCGATCGAAATCGGTGTTCGGCCATTGCGCGCGGTCCGGGGCGCGCTGCGCGGCGGCGGGCAGCGCGAGCGCGAGGCCGAGGAGAAGTGCGGCGGCGCGGGTGAACATGACGGCCTCGTGGAATGAACGCGACGGCCACATCATGACACGGAAACGGGGGGCCGAGGCCCCCCGCTCACGCGAATGTTCCAATCCGTCAGGTCGGCGTCAGGCCCGCATCAGGCCCGCGTCAGCCGCCGTCGCCCTCGGCGGGCTCCTCCGGCGGCGCCGGGTCCTCCTCCAGCACGCGGAGCGCGACCATCCGGTCGGGCTCGCCGATCACCGCGCCGTTCCGGCCGCGCCCGCGCTTGATGGCGTCGACCACCTCCATGCCCGCGACGACCTCGCCCACGACCGTGTACTGGCCGTTCAGCGGCGGAGCCGCGTCGAACATGATGAAGAACTGCGAATTCGCGCTGTTGGGGTCCTGCGCGCGGGCCATGCCGACGATCCCGCGCTCGTAGGGAATGTCCGAGAATTCCTGCGGCAGGTCGGGATAGGCCGAGCCGCCGCGCCCCGCATAGCGCATGTCCTGGCCGAGGCGGCCGAACTCCACGTCGCCCGTCTGCGCCATGAAGCCGTCGATGACGCGGTGGAACACCACGCCGTCATAGGCGCCCTCGGCGGCGAGGGTGGTGATCCGCTCGACGTGCTGCGGCGCCACGTCCTCGAAGAGGTCGATCACGATGGTGCCCTGCGCGTCGCCCGTCACGTCGATCTCGAGCCCGGTGGCGAGCGCGGGCGTCCCCGCGAGGCAGAGGAGGAGCGCGAGACTACGCATCGGCCGCGACCTTCACCGAGATCATCCTGTCGGGGTTCGCCGGCGGCTCGCCCCGCGTGATCTTGTCGACATGCTCCATCCCCGAGATCACGCGGCCGTAGACCGTGTACTGCCCGTTCAGGAAATGGTTGTCCTTGAAGTTGATGAAGAACTGGCTGTTGGCCGAGTTCGGGTTCTGCGACCGCGCCGCGCCCAGCGTGCCCCGGTCGTGCGGCAGGCGCGAGAATTCGGCCGGCAGGTCGGGCTTGTCGGAGCCGCCGGTTCCCGCGCGGCGGATGTTGCCGCCCTCCTTCCCGTGCTCCACGTCGCCGGTCTGGGCCATGAAGCCCTCGATCACGCGGTGGAAGATGACGCCGTCATAGGCGCCTTCGCGCGCGAGGTCCTTCATGCGCTGGCTGTGCTGCGGCGCCACGTCGGGCAGGAGCTCGATGACGACGGTGCCGTCCTTCAGCTCGATGAGGATGGTGTTCTCGGGGTCCTTGATCTCGGCCATGTCTCTCGCCTCTCCTGTCTCTGCCTGCCGGCCTATGCCGGCGAATTGTCCATCTCGTCCGGGCTCAACCGGCGTATTTCTCCCGCAGGGCTGCAACGACCGCTTTCGGCACGAAATGCGACACGTCGCCCTTCAGCCGCGCGATCTCCTTCACGAGCTTGGAGGCGATGGCCTGCCGGTCGGCTTCGGCCATGAGGAAGACCGTCACGATGTCGGCGTCGAGCTTGCGGTTCATGCCGACCATCTGGAACTCGTACTCGAAGTCGGCCACGGCCCGGAGCCCCCGGATGATGATCCCCGCGCCCACGTCGCGGGCGCAGTCGATCAGGAGGTTCTCGAAGGGATGCACCACGATCTCGGTGCCGGTCATGGCGGTCAGGTGCGCGGTCTCGGCCTCGACCATCGCCACGCGCTCCTCCAGCGTGAAGAGCGGGCCCTTGTCGCGGTTGATCGCGACGCCGATCACCAGCCGGTCCACCAGCTGGCAGGCGCGCTTGATGATGTCGATGTGCCCGAAGGTGATGGGATCGAACGTCCCCGGATAAAGCCCTGTCCGCATTGACCTGTGACCTGTCCCTGCCGCACGGGCTGCACGCGCCCGCCTTTCGCGGCGCGAGCCAATCACCGCGCCGCGCGGTTTGCAACCCCCGGGGCGACGGCCGCCCGCCGCGCGTCAGAAGCCCTTGATCATGCTCTCGAGGGCGTCCTTCTCCATCTCGAGGGTGGCGAGCTGCGCCTTGACCACGTCGCCGATGGAGATGAGGCCGACCATCTCGCCCGCCTCGACCACCGGCATGTGGCGGAAGCGGCCTTCGGTCATCGCGGCCAGGACGCTGTCGGAACTGTCCGACAGGCGGCAGCCGACGATCTCGGCGGTCATGATCGCCTCGACCGGGACCGACAGGCACCCCGCCCCGGCCTGGCCGAGTTCGCGGACGATGTCGCGTTCGGACAGGATGCCCTCGGCCGTCTTGCCATCGCGCGAGACGACGACCGCCCCGATGCGCCGCGCCGCCAGCAGTCGCGCCGCCTCGGCGACGCTGGTTCCGGGCGCCACGGTCACGATGCCGTCGTCGGACTTGGACTTGAGGATCTGTTGCACGAGCATGTCTGGCCCTCCCTTGCCGTAACGTCTGCGGTCTCTCCTCGGGTCCAGCGTCCGCCGGGGAAAGCGCCCCTGTCAAGCACAACGGCAGGTTGAAGGCCTTTTCCGCCAACCCGCGCCGCCGTAGACTGAATCGGGCGGTTGCAGTTGCCGGAGTGCCGATGTCCCCTTTTCTCGCCATCCTCGCGATCAACGCCTCGCTCATCGCCATCGCCTATGCGTTCGTCTACCCGCGGCTGCGTCCGCTCACCGCGCGGCGGATGATGAAGGCCGACGCCGTCGTGACGGCCATCGCGCTCGGGGCGGCGGCGCTCCTCTTCTTCGGGCGCGGCGTCGCCTTCGACATCGGGCCCATCCCGCTCCGGTGGTGGAGCTTCTCGATCCTGAGCATGCTGCTGATCGAGGCGCCGGCCTTCTGGGCCTTCTGCAAGGCCTATGGCGTCAGCCTCGAGGACATCGACGCCCCCGCCCGCGGCACGCGCGACTAGGCCGCCGCGATCGCCTCGAGCCGGAGCAGTTCGGCCCGGACCCCGTCGCGCAGCAGCGTCGCGAAACGGTCGAGCCGCGCGTCGCGGGGGCCTGCGTGGCTGACCAGCCAGAAGGTCCGGCGGAGCGACACGACATCGGGCAGCACGCGCACCAGCTCCGGCGCGAAAGGCAGCGCGAAGTCGTGCACGATGGCGAGGCCCGCACCCGCCCGCGCGAAGTTCAGCTGCACCGAGACCGCGTTCGAGGCGAGCGGCACGCGCACGACGCCGAGCCCCGCGAGATAGTCGAGCTCGGCGTCGAAGATCATGTCGGGGATGTAGCCGATCATCCGCGCCCCGACGAGATCGGCGGCGGAGGCGGGCGTCCCCTCGCGCGCGAGGCAGGCCTCCGTCGCGGCGAGCGAGAGGCGGTAGTCCGAAAGCTTCTCGGCGCGGAGCCGGTCGGTCTTGGGCGGCGAGACCGCGATGGCGAGGTCCGCCTCGCGCCGCGAGAGGTTCACGACGCGGGGCAGCGCGAGGATCTGGATGTCGAGGTCCGGATGCTCCGCCCCGATGCGGGCACAGACCTGCGGCAGGAGGTAGTTGGCGCAACCGTCGGGCGCGCCGATGCGGATGGCCCCGGTCAGCCCGCCCGCCCCGCCGCCCGCCGCCTCGCGCCCGTCGCGGAGCGCGGCCTCCGCCGCCTCGGCGCGGGCCAGCAGCTCGCGCAGGGCCGGCTCGTCCAGGCGCTTCAGCACCATGACCTGGCAGCGCGACAGCAACGCGGGGTTCAGCTCGAAGGAAGGGTTCTCGGTGGTGGCGCCGACCAGGATCACCGTGCCGTCCTCGACGTAGGGCAGGAAGCCGTCCTGCTGGGCGCGGTTGAAGCGGTGGATCTCGTCGACGAAAAGCAGCGTGCCGCGCCCGGCCAGGCGGCGCTGGCGCGCCCGCTCGAAGACCTTGCGCAGGTCGGCGACGCCGGAGAAGACCGCGGAGAGCGGCTCGAACTCCAGATCGGTGGCATCGGCCAGCAGGCGGGCGATGGTGGTCTTGCCGCAGCCCGGCGGCCCCCACAGCACCAACGAGGCG
>NZ_JBQLZP010000064.1:0-9919 GCF_052168335.1 Roseicyclus sp.
GACATGCACGCCCGCCAGGTGGCCGAAATGGTGCTGAATCGCCGCTATTGCATGGTGGGAATCACGGCCTCGGGCCGCAGAGCCCTTGCATCGGCAAGAGAATTGGTGGACACCATCAGGGCCTCCGTCAGGCGCGTCACGCCGATCGTGCTTGGGGGAAGCATCGTCGCAGGTGGATCGAACCTGAAGGCCCAGACCGGCGTCGACCACGTCGTCCGTGACGTGGAATCCGCCCTTCGTCTGTGCGGGCTGGAAGGTTTCATAACGAATTCGGCGCAAGCTGCGCCTGACGGAGGCCGGACCGGGAAGATCCCGGCGGCGGGGAACGTGGCGGGATGAACACGCGCGGATCAGATTTCTGGGATCAGCCGTCGGCCCCGCCGATCGGTCCGGAACAGTTCAACGAGATCGTGACGACCGCCGCCGATCTCGCCATCGTGCTCGACACCGAGGGCACGGTTAAATCGGTCATCACGAACCCCCTCAATCCCACGCTCGGCAGGCTCGACCACTGGAAGGAGCGCGACATCCGCGAGTTCATGGCCGAGGACAGCCTGTCGAAGCTCGAGACCCAGCTCGACGCCTACCGGCGCGGCCAGAAGGCCAAGGTCGACGCGATCGAGGTGAACCACTACGACAACGCGAATTGGGAATTCCCGATCCGCTACACGCTGCACAAGACCGGCAACCCGAACATCATCCTGATGCTCGGCCGCGACCTGCGCCCCATCGCGGAACTGCAGCACCGTCTCGTCAAGGCGCAACTCGCGCTCGAGAAGGATTACGAGACCCACCGCGACTACGAGACCCGCTATCGCGTCCTCATGGAGGAGGCGCGCGACGCCTTCGTCCTGGTCGAGGTCGCCTCGGGCCGCATTCTCGACCTCAACACGTCCGCCGCGCAGGTGCTCGGGGCCGAGGCCGACGCGCTCGTGGGCGGGACCTTCTCGCAGGAATTCGACGGCCGCCGCCGGGGCGAGTTCATCGAGGGCCTCGTCCTCGCCGCCGGCGACGAGACCGTGGGCCAGGTCCAGGTCCGCAGTCGCCGCTCACGCATGGACGTGACGATCCACCCGACGGTCTTCCGCGCCGCCGGGGACCGTATCCTGCTGTGCCGGATCGACGCGGCCGAGGCCGCGACCGCCGTGGCCGCCGATCTCGGCCAGATCCTCTCGGGCCTCTATCGCGAGGGACCGGACGCGATGGTCTTCACGGACCTGCACGGCACGATCCGCTCCGCCAACGACCCCTTCCTCAGCCTGACGGATGCCGGGCAGCTCTCGGACGTGAAGGGCAAGTCGCTCGGCGAGTTTCTCGCCCGGGGCAGCGTCGATCTCAAGGTGCTGACCGACAACGCGGCCCGCCACGGCAAGATGCGGCTCTATTCCACGCGCCTCGAAGGCTCCTTCGGATCGCAGCTCTCGGTCGAGATCTCTGCGACCCACATGACCGGCGCCTCCGGGCAGGGCTTCGCCTTCGTGCTGCGCGACACCTCGCGGCTCGAGGTGATCCGCGAACCCGGCGCCGCCGTCCCGGCCGCGCCCGTCGGCGCCGCGCCGATCTCGGACGACGCGATGCGCAACGTCATGGACCTGGTGGGCTCGGCCCCGCTCAAGGACATCGTGTCGGCCACCACGGACGTGGTCGAGAAGATGTGCATCGAGACGGCGGTGGAACTGACGAACAACAACCGCGTCGCGGCCGCCGAAATGCTCGGCCTCTCGCGGCAGTCGCTCTACGTGAAGCTCCGCAAGTACGGCCTTCTCAGCAAGAACGATCCCGCGGACTGAGACCGCCCCGATCCCGATTAAGGGCCCGGCCGTCGCGCCGGGCCTTTTCGCATCCGTCAACCTGATTTTACACTTGCCGAGTCGGGTAGTGTCAACTTATCCTGACACTCATGAGTGTAACGACCGACCTCACCCCCTCCGCAGACCGCAGCGTCCCGGAACCCCGGGCCGTTCTGACGCTGCTCAAGCCCATCACCTGGTTCCCGCCGATGTGGGCCTATCTCTGCGGCGCCGTCTCGGCCGGCGTCGCGCCCTCCGGCCACTGGTTCACGCTGTTCATCGGCGTGATCCTGGCCGGTCCGATCGTCTGCGGAATGAGCCAGGCGGCGAACGACTGGTGCGACCGCCACGTCGACGCCATCAACGAGCCGGACCGCCCGATCCCCTCGGGCCGAATCCCGGGCCGCTGGGGCCTGTGGATCGCGCTCGCCATGTCCGGCCTCGCCGCCGTCCTCGGCATGGCGCTCGGCCCCTGGGGCTTCGGCGCGACGCTGGTGGCGATCGCCGCCGCCTGGGCCTATTCGGCCGAGCCGGTGCGCCTCAAGCGCTCGGGCCTCTGGGGTCCGGGCCTCGTCGGCCTCAGCTACGAGAGCCTGCCATGGTTCACCGGGGCCGCCGTCCTCGCCGCCGGGGCGCCGTCCTGGCCCGTCATCATCGTGGCACTGCTCTACGGGGTCGGCGCGCACGGGATCATGACGCTCAACGACTTCAAGGCGCTCGAGGGCGACCGGCAGATGGGGGTGAACTCGCTCCCCGTCACGCTCGGGCCCGAGCGCGCGGCGAAACTCGCCTGCGTCGTCATGGCGGTTCCGCAACTGGTGGTCTTCGCCCTGCTCTACATGGTCTGGGACAGGCCCTGGCACGGGCTCGCCATCGCGGTCTCGCTCATCGCGCAGCTCTATGCGATGCAGGTGCTCCTGCGTGACCCGAAGGGCCGCGCGCCCTGGTACAACGGCGTGGGCGTCACGCTCTACGTCTCGGGCATGATGGTCACGGCCTTCGCGGTCCGAAGCCTCGAGGCATGGCCATGACGCTCAGCTGGTTCCAGATCGTCCGCCTCGGCCTTGTCCAGATGTCGCTGGGCGCGATCGTCGTCCTGATGACCTCGACGCTCAACCGCCTGATGGTGGTCGAGCTTGCGCTGCCCGCGATCCTGCCGGGCTTCCTCGTGGCGCTGCATTACGGCATCCAGCTCACCCGCCCGCAATGGGGCTACATGTCCGACACGCTCGGGCGGCGGACACGCTGGATCATCGGCGGCATGGGCCTTCTGGCGCTCGGCGGGCTCTCTGCGGCCTGGGGCGTCGTCCTGATGGAGGAGAGCTTCGCGCTCGGTCTCGGCGTCTCGATCCTCGCCTATGCGATCATCGGCATCGGCGTCGGCGCGTCGGGCACCTCGCTCCTCGCGCTCCTCGCCACGGCGACCGCGCCGCGCCGCCGCCCGGCCGCCGCGACGATCACCTGGCTCATGATGATCTTCGGAATCGCGGTCACTGCGGGCGTCTCGGGGCAGTTCCTCGACCCCTACACGCCGCTTCGCCTGATGGAGGTGGTGGCCGTCGTCACCGCGCTCGCCTTCGGCGTCACCTGCCTCGCCGTCCGCGGCATCGAGCGGCGCGTCGTCTCCCGTCCCGAAGCCGAAAGCGCACCCTTCCTCGAGGGCCTGCGCGAGGTCTGGGCCGAGCCGCGTGCGCGGATGTTCACCATCTTCGTCTTCCTGAGCATGACCGCCTACTTCATGCAGGAACTGATCCTCGAACCCTATTCCGGCCTCGTCTTCGGCTTCACGCCGGGGCAGTCCACCTCGCTCTCGGGGGCGCAGAACGGGGGCGTGTTCCTCGGCATGGTTCTGGTCGGCGTCGCGGGCACCGCGCTCAGGATCGGGACGCTCCGGCAATGGGTCATCGCGGGCTGCGTCGGATCGGCGGGCGCGCTGGTTCTCATCTCGACACTGGGCCAGATGGGGCCCGGCGCGCCGCTGGTGCCGGCCGTCGTCCTCATGGGCTTCTTCAACGGCATGTTCGCGGTCGCCGCCATCGGCTCGATGATGGCGCTGGCCGGCGAGGGGCGCGAGGCGCGCGAAGGCACGCGCATGGGCCTCTGGGGCGCGGCGCAGGCCATCGCAGCGGGCTTCGGCGGCCTCGTGGGCGCGGGCCTCGCCGACGCGATGCGCACCGTGATGTCCGACCCCTCGGCCTTCGGCACCGTCTTCATCCTCGAGGCGATCCTCTACATCGCCTCCGCCTTCATGGCCGTCCGCATCATGGACCGCCGTCCGCAAGCCTCGGCCTTCGGGGCCGCCGTTCCGGGAGAATGACCATGAAATACGATGTCGTCGTCGTCGGTGGCGGGCCCTCGGGCGCGACCGCGGCCGAGGATCTGGCCCGCTCGGGTCACAAGGTGGCGCTGATCGACCGGGCCGGGCGGATCAAGCCCTGCGGCGGCGCGATCCCGCCGCGCCTCATCCGGGACTTCCACATCCCCGAGGAGCAACTCGTCGCCAAGATCACCACGGCACGCATGATCTCGCCCACCGGGCGGCGCGTCGACATCCCGATCGAGAACGGTTTCGTCGGCATGGTCGACCGCGAGCATTTCGACGAGTTCCTGCGCGCCCGCGCGGCCGAGGCCGGGGCCGAGCGCTTCACCGGCACCTATACCCGGATCACGCGCGACCGAGACGGAACCCACGTCCACTACCGCGACAAGGAGAGCGGCGAGGAGCGGGTGCTGACCACGCGCATGGTCATCGGCGCGGACGGCGCGCGCTCGAACGTGGCGCGGACCGAGGTGAAGGGCGGCGACAGGATTCCCTACGTCATCGCCTACCACGAGATCATCGAGAGCCCCGGACCCCGGGGCGAGTATCACCCCGACCGCTGCGACGTGATCTATGACGGCCGCATCAGTCCCGACTTCTACGGCTGGGTCTTCCCGCACGGGAAATCGGCGAGCGTCGGCATGGGCAGCTTCGTGCGCGAGGTGGACCTCAAGAAGGCCACCGCCGACCTGCGCGAGGCGAGCGGCCTGGCCGACTGCCCCACGATCCGGCGCGAGGGCGCGCCGATCCCGCTCAAGCCGCTCGACGAGTGGGACAACGGACGCGACGTGGTGCTGGCGGGCGATGCGGCGGGGGTCGTGGCCCCCTCCTCGGGCGAGGGGATCTACTACGCCATGGTCGGCGGCCGTGTCGCGGCCATCGCGGCGGCGACGAAGCTTCAGACCGGAATGATCAAGGACCTCAAGCTCGCGCGGAAGCTCTTCATGCGCGAGCACAGATCGGTCTTCAAGATCCTCGGCGCGATGCAGGACGCCTACTACAGGTCCGACGAGCGGCGGGAGCGTTTCGTCAGCCTCTGCCATGACGTGGACGTGCAGCGCCTGACCTTCGAGGCCTACATGAACAAGGAACTCGTCAAGGCGCGGCCCCTTGCGCATCTGAAGATCGGGCTCAAGAATATGGCCCACCTGACAGGACTGGTCCCGGCGACACGGACATGAGCATCGAGATCCCCACCTGGGTCGAGGGGCAGCTCCGCCCCGTCGAGAAGCTGGAGGCGCACAAGCGCGGCCTCCGGCACAAGGCGATCTCGGTCTTCCTGCTCAGGGACGGCGAGGTGCTCCTCCAGCGGAGGGCGCTCGGCAAGTATCACACGCCCGGCCTCTGGGCGAACACCTGCTGCACGCATCCGTTCTGGGGCGAGGCGTCGATCGACTGCGCCACGCGGCGGCTGGCGGAGGAGCTGGGGCTTCTGGACGTGACGCTCGAGTTCCGCGACACGGTCGAGTACCGCGCCGACGTGGGCGGCGGGCTGATCGAGCACGAGGTCGTGGACATCTTCGTCGGCGAAGTGCCGAAAGGGGTTGAGCCCGCGCCCGACCCCGAGGAGGTCATGGACACGATCTGGCACCCGCTCGACACCCTCGCCGAGGAGGTCGCGCGGCGGCCCGCGGGCTTCACGCCCTGGCTCCAGATCTACCTGCGAGACCACGCGCGCGCGATCTTCGGCACCGTCCCGGCCTGAGGCCTCTCCGATTGCACGGAATCGGTCCATGCTGGACGGCATGTCGAAACCCGTTCCGTTGAGGTGTCCGCCGATGCGCAGCCTGGTCCTGATCGCCGCCCTTATCCTTGTCGCCGCCGCGCCGCCCGCGCGGGCGCAGCAGCTCATCGGCGAGTACTTCGCGCTCCTCTCGCCGACCGACTTCTACAACAGCAACGGTGTGCGGCTGGGGGATTTCGGGCAGATCCTCCAGCAGGACCGCGCGAACTTCCACCGCTTCGGCCGCCGCGACGACCTCGACCAGTGGGACCCGGTCTTCGGCGACGCGAGCCAGCGGGCCCGGATCCCGCAGATCTGGAGCGTTGCGCAGGGCTCGGAATACATCCCGGGCTGGGTCCTGTCGGGCCAGACGCGCTATGTCCACGTCCAGATCTACGGCACCGGCGGCGTACCGAGCTACATCCTCGTGCACGAAGGCGCAGGCTAGGCCCGCGCCTTCCCCGGGATCGAGGCGACGCCCAGGGCCGCAAGCGCGGTCGCGGCGATGTCCACGGGCGTCAGGCCCGCCTCGGCATACATCTGCGCGGGCGAGGCCTGGTCGATGAAGCGGTCGGGCAGGTGCATGGTGCGCACCGAACACCGCCCGTCGAGCTGCCCCGTCGCCGCCAGGTGGTGGAGCACGATCCCCCCGAAGCCGAGCATCGAGCCCTGTTCCACCGTGATCAGCGCGCGGTGGCCGTTCACCAGCCGGTCCACGAGCGCCGTGTCGAGCGGCTTGGCGAAGCGCGCATCGGCCAGCGTGACGGAGAGGCCCTTGGCCTCGAGCTCGCGCACGGCCTCCCGCGCCTCGGCGAGGTGCGCGCCGAAGGAGAGGATCGCGATATCGCGCCCCTCCTGGAGGACGCGCCCCTTGCCGATCTCCAGCACTTCGCCCGTCTCGGGCATGGCGACGCCGACCCCTTCGCCCCGCGGATAGCGGAGCGCGATGGGCCCCGCGTCATGCGCGGCGCAGGTGGCCATCATGTGGATCAGCTCGGCCTCGTCGGCGCAGGCCATGACCGTCATGTTCGGCAGCGCGGCGAGATAGCCGATGTCGAAGGCGCCCGCATGGGTCGGTCCGTCCGCCCCCACGAGGCCCGCCCGGTCGATCATGAAGCGGACCGGCAGATTCTGGAGCGCGACATCGTGCACGATCTGGTCGTAGCCCCGCTGGAGGAAGCTCGAGTAGATCGCGCAGAAGGGCTTGAGCCCGCCCGCCGCGAGACCGGCGCAGAAGGTGACGGCGTGCTGCTCGGCGATGCCCACGTCGAAGACGCGGCCGGGCATCGCCTTTTGCAGGATGTTGAGACCCGTGCCGCCGGGCATCGCGGCGGTGACGCCGACCACGCGCGAATCCGTCTCTGCGAGCCGTTTCAGGGTCTGTCCGAAGACCGTCGTATAGCTCGGCGCGTTCGGCTGCGACTTCTGCTGCGCGCCGGTCTTCACGTCGAACCTGTTGACGCCGTGGTAGCAGTCGTCCGCGCCTTCCGCGGGGGCATAGCCCTTGCCCTTCACCGTCACCGCGTGGATCAGGACCGGCCCGGTCGCCTGCGCCTTGGCCGCGCGCAGGACGTGGAGAAGCTGGCGCATGTCGTGGCCGTCGACCGGCCCGATATAGGTGAAGCCCAGGTGCTCGAAGAGAGTCGCGGACTTGGGGTGGCCGGTCACGAGCTCCCGCGCGCGCTCGGCCCCCTGGCGGAGCGGTTCGGGCAGGTGCGCGGCGACGCCGTCGGCGATGTCCTTCAGCGTATGGAAGGGGGTGCTCCGCCCGAGGCCCGCGAGGTAGCGCGACATGGCGCCCACCGGGGGCGCGATGCTCATGTCGTTGTCGTTGAGGATGACGAAGAGCCGCCGGCCGAGGTCGCCCGCGTTGTTCATCGCCTCGTAGGCCATGCCGGCCGAGATCGATCCGTCGCCGATGACCGCGATGGCGTCGCCCGTCGCCTCGCCGAGTTCGCGCGCCATGGTGAAGCCCAGCGCGGCGGAGATCGAGGTCGAGGAATGCGCGGCGCCGAACGGATCGTAATCGCTCTCGGCGCGCTTGGTGAAGCCCGAGAGGCCGTCCTTCTGGCGCAGCGTGCGGATGCGGTCGCGCCGGCCGGTGACGATCTTGTGCGGGTAGCACTGGTGGCCGACGTCCCAGACGAGCTTGTCGTAGGGCGTGTTGAAGACGGCATGGATGGCGACGGTCAGCTCGACCACGCCGAGGGAGGAGCCGAGGTGCCCGCCGGTCACGGAGACGGCGCTGATCGTCTCGGCCCGGAGCTCATCGGCGCATTGCGCGAGTTCGGCGTCGGTCAGGCGGCGCAGGTCCGAGGGATAGCGCACGCGGTCGAGGACGGGGGTATGCGGTCGGTCGTTCATGGGGTCGGTCCTCCCAAACCGGATTCGAGAGACAAGAAAGACCGCGGACGGGGTCTGAACCCGCCCGCGGTTCCAGTCGACCTACGAAGGGACGTAAGGTTTCCGGATGGCCCGGGGCGGGAAAACCCGCCCGGGGCCGAAGTCGATGGGGGCCTCCGCCCGCATCCGCCTCACTCGAAGGCGGAGTAGTCCGGCTCGCCGTCGACGACGGCCAGCTCGGGCCAGTTGCGGATCACGTTCAGGCCGTTGAGCGGCTGCTGCTCGCCCTGGTGGCAGGTGCGGCAGGCCATCTTCGGCACGTCGGCGTAGATCGGGCCGAGGCGTTCGGCGGGCAGCACGTCCTGAAGCGGCAGGATGTACTGCTCGAGCTGCTCCTGCACCATGATGATCCCGAGGCTGGCCGTCGCCCACTGGGGCGTGACCTGCGAGGGATCGTAGAACGCGCGGCTGTTGTGGCAGAACACGCAGTTCACCCCGAGCGAGTTGGAGAAGTAGTTCATGAAGGCGTAGGTCCGCTCGGTCTGCTGGATGAGCGGGTCGCCCGGCATGTTCTCCACCCGGCTGGCGAGGTCGTGCACGACGATCGGGTTGTAGCCGCCCTCCTCGTTCAGGAGGAGGTAGTGCTGCAGGTAGTCGGACGGCAGCGAGGTGTAGTTCGACACCATCGTGACCCGGTTCTGGATCGCCGGCCAGCCGCGCGTGTTGGCGTTGACCCCGATCCAGCCGTCCTCGTCCATGCCGCGCGTGTTGAACCACACGTTGTTCGGCACCGGCTGCCCGCGGTGGCAGGTGTAGCAGGTGACGCCGACCTCCGCGTTGGCCTGGACGTGGGCGGCCCAGTTCTGGTTGATGTTCTGGGTCATCTCGATCATCGAGTAGGCCACCTGCGTCTGGTAGCTTTCGTTGCCCGGTTCGAGCAGATCGGGAATGCCAGTCCACGAGCGCATCGCCTCGACGAGGCGCTCGTAGTTCTCGACCGTCACGTTGGCGAGGGAGGGGGGCACGCCCTCGAGCGCGTCCCCTGCCAGTTGCGAACCGGCCGTGGGCAGGACCGGCTCGGACGTGACGTAGCCGTCGACGTCCGGGTAGATGGCCAGATCCGACACGAACTCCTGCACATGCATGCCGGTGCCGCGCGGACCCGTCTGCTGGCTGGCTGTGGCGAAGGGCTGCCCCCAGGCCACGATCATCGCCGCGACGAAGACCGCCGATCCCGCGATGCCCACCGCGATGGCCGGACCGAAGATGTTAGTCGGGTTGTCGCGGTTCCAGTTGTCAAACCACTTGGGAAACATGGTTCACTGCCCTCCCGTCGGCGCGATGCCGCCAAAGTCCTGGTAGGTGCCATAGGCTTCGTAGCCGTATGCGCCGAGGTACTCGGGGGCGAAGTTGTGTTCGATGGCCCAGATGAACCAGTTGTCCACGACGGTGCCGGTCAGAAGGATGCCGATGCCGCCGGTGATCGGCGTCAGGACGGCGAACCACCAGGCCCAGCGGTGGATACCCTCCATCGTGGCGTTGAAGCCCATCGTCCAGCGCCAGAAGAGGCCGGCGCGCTCCGAGGCGGTGCCCCGGTCGGCGATCTGCTCGAGCTCCCGGTCGCCGCCGTAGCGGGAGACCGCGAGGATCGTGGCGCCGTGCATCGCGAAGAGCAGCACGGATCCGTAGAGGAACACGATCGAGAGCGCGTGGAACGGGTTGTAGTAGAGGTTCCCGTAGCGG
>NZ_JBQLZP010000065.1:0-10244 GCF_052168335.1 Roseicyclus sp.
AGGGGAGCGGCCGCGGGAAGGCCAAGGGCAACATGGCCATCGAACTGACGGTCGATGCCATGGAGACCGCCGAGCATGTCGATCACATCGTCCTCTTCTCGGGCGACGGCGACTTCAAGCCGCTGGTCGAGGCGCTCCAGCGCAAGGGCGTGCGGGTGTCGGTCGTCTCCACGATCCGGTCGCAGCCGCCGATGATCGCCGACGACCTGCGCCGCCAGGCCGACAACTTCATCGAGCTCGACGAGCTGAAGGAAGTCATCGGCCGCCCCCCGCGCGAGCCGCGCTACGACCGCTCGCGCGACGAGGCGACCGTCGAGGAGTGAGGCGTCGCGCCGGGTCCGGCGCGGCGGAATACCGACACCTGGAAGCGTTGCACGTTGCCCTTCGGGGTGACGTGTTCGTGGCGTTCGGCACCAACCGTCTCGAAGCCTCCGGGGACGAGCGCCGCGACCTCGTCGGCCAGCGCCTCGGGCGACCAGCGCGCGACGGGCAGTCCCGAACAGCTCTCGGGCCCATCCTCGGCGAAGGTCGCGACGATGGCGTGCCCTTCGGGACGCAGCGCATCGGCCATGGCCGCAAGGTAGGCCGCCCGCGCCGACCTCTCCGTCAGGAAGTGGAACACCGCCCGGTCGTGCCAGAGCGCCCAGGCGCGATGCGGGCGCCAGCGCGTCACGTCGGCCTCTATCCAGCGGACGTCCCGCGCGAGGTTCCCGAGCCTGTCGCGCGTCGCGGCAAGGGCCGCCGCCGAGATGTCGAGCACGCTCAGGTCGCGATAGCCGCGCGCAAGGAGCGCATCGACCAGCCGCGACACCCCGCCGCCGACATCCAGCACCGGCTCGCCTGGCCCGGCATGGGCCGTCACGAGGCGGAGCGAGACCTCCGGCTCGGCCTCGAACCAGGTCAGGTCCGCCTCCTGCCGCGCGCCAAAGACGCGGTCCCAGTGCTCCGGCCCGCCGGTCATCGTCCGTCCTCCATCGCATCGCGTGCGTTGATCTCGTCGTGGAAGCGGATGACGCGCTCGGGCCAGGTGGACTTGATGTGGCTGAGGACGGCGACGATCTCCGCCTCGCTCAGCACGTCGCCGAAACCGGGCATGTCGCTTTCGTAGCCGCCGCCCACCACGGCGGCCGTTCCCCGCGTCGTGATGTCGATCAGCAGCCGGTCGGGATGATGCCAGGTGTGCCCGCTCTCGTCATGGGGCGGCGCGGGCAGGCGTCCGTCCGGCAGCGCCACCTGCCAGTCGGGCTGGCCCTCGAGCTCCGCCCCGTGGCAGGCGGCGCAGTGCGCAGCATAGACCTCGGCGCCCAGCGCCACGACCCCGGCGTCCTGCCAGCGGAGGATCTGTCCCGGCGCGGCCTCCCCGGCATCCGCGCGCCAGAGCGCGAGGCCAATGGCGGCCGCCAGCACGGCGAAACCCGCGAGGGCCGGGATGATGCGTGGCATGGCGTCCTCCTCTCTCCTTCCCTCAATCTCGCCACGACGTCGGCTCGACGCAAGAGGCGGGCTGGACGCCCCGGCGCGGAGGCCCTACCTCTGGTTGCAAGCCACCTCCTGCCCGAAGACCGAGAACGCCATGTCCAAGCCGCCGCTCACCATCTACCTCGCCGCGCCGCGCGGCTTCTGCGCGGGCGTGGACCGGGCCATCAAGATCGTGGAGATGGCGCTCGAGAAATGGGGCGCGCCGGTCTACGTGCGCCACGAGATCGTCCACAACAGGTTCGTCGTGGACGACCTGCGCGCCAAGGGCGCGGTCTTCGTCGAGGAACTCGACGACTGCCCGAACGACCGGCCGGTGATCTTCTCGGCCCATGGCGTGCCCAAGGCCGTCCCCGCCGAGGCCGCGCGGCGCGAGATGGTCTACGTGGACGCGACCTGCCCGCTGGTCAGCAAGGTCCATATCGAGGCCGCGCGCCACCACGAGAACGGCCTCCAGATGATCATGATCGGCCATGCCGGACACCCCGAGACGATCGGCACCATGGGCCAGCTCCCCGAGGGCGAGGTGCTGCTGGTCGAGACGGTGGAGGATGTGGCGCATGTCGAGGTCCGCGATCCTGCGCGTCTCGCCTTCGTCACGCAGACGACGCTGTCGGTCGACGACACCGCCGACATCGTCGCGGCGCTTCAGGAGCGGTTCCCCGCCATCGTCGGCCCGCACAAGGAAGACATCTGCTACGCCACCACCAACCGGCAGGAGGCGGTCAAGGCCATGGCGCCCCGGGCCGACGCGATGCTGGTGGTGGGGGCGCCCAACTCCTCCAACTCCAAGCGCCTGGTCGAGGTGGGCACGCGCGCCGGCTGCCCCTATGCGCAACTCGTCCAGCGCGCCACCGACATCGACTGGCGGGCGCTCGAGGGGATCGCGACGCTCGGCATCACGGCGGGGGCTTCCGCGCCGGAGGTGTTGGTCGACGAGGTCATCGACGCCTTCCGCGACCGCTACGACGTGACGGTGGAGCTGGTGGAGACCGCCAAGGAAGACGTCGAGTTCAAGGTCCCGCGCGTCCTGCGCATCCCGGCCTGAGGCGCGGGTGCAGGAGGGCTTCGTCACCTTCGACGCCGTGGTGGAGCCTCTCGACTGGGGCCGCACCTACACCATCGTCCGCCTGCCGCCCGAGGTCGCCGCAGCCCTCGGCGATGCGCGGCGGGTCGAGGGCGAGTTCGCGGAGCATCCCGTCAACCTCGCGATCACCCGCGCGCCCGTGGTGGACGGGCCCTTCCTCTGGGCGGGCAAGTCGCTCCTGACGCGCGCGGGGCTGGTCCCCGGCCAGGTCTTCGAGGCGCGTCTGCGTCCCGCGCCCGACGACGCGGTGGAGACGCCGCAGGACGTGCTGAACGCGCTCCGCTCGGGCGGCGTCCTGGATGCCTGGGAGGCGTTGACGCCCGGCAGGCGGCGCGGCCTCCTCTACCGCATCGACACCGCGAAACGGCCCGAGACGCGGGCGAAGCGGATCACCGAGCTGGTGAACGCCCTCGACACCGGAGAATGACCCCATGCTGAGCCTCCAGTTCCTGATCACCGCCTTCATCGTCGTCATCGCGCCCGGCACGGGCGTGGTCTACACGCTCGCCATCGGGCTCGGGCGGGGGCGCGCGGCCTCGATCTGGGCGGCCTTCGGCTGCACCATCGGGATCGTGCCGCACCTTCTGGCGGCGACGCTCGGCCTCGCCGCCGTGCTCCATACCTCGGCGGTCCTCTTCAACGTCGTGAAGGTCGCGGGCGTCGCCTACCTCCTGTGGCTGGCGTGGAGCGCGCTCCGCTCGGGCGGGTCGATGCGGGTCGAGCCGCGCGGGCAGGTCGAGGCGGGCTGGGTCACGGCACGGCGGGGCGCGCTCATCAACATCCTGAACCCGAAGCTCTCGATCTTCTTCCTCTCGCTCCTGACGCCGTTCCTGACCGGCAACCCCGCGACGGCGACGGCCGAGATCCTGCTTCTGGGTGGCGTCTTCATGGCGATGACCTTCGCGGTCTTCGTGCTCTACGGCCTCTTCGCGGCCACGGCGCGCGACTGGCTCCTCGCCAGCGAGCGGGCGATGCGCTGGCTCAACCGGGGCTTCGCGCTGGCCTTCGCGGCGCTGGCGGGGCGGCTGGCGCTCGAGCGCGCCTGAGCCCTTGCCGCGCCGCGCCGCCCTTGGCAGAGAGGGCGCATGACGCGCATTCCTGCCTCGCCTCTCCTCCTCGGCCTCGCGGGCCTCCTGCCGTTCATCTGGGGGGCGGCGACGACGCTCGCGCCGGGCCTCGCCGCGCCGCTCACCGACGTGCTGCCCGGACGCTTCATCGGCCCCGCCGTCCTGCAGATCTACGGCCTCGTGATCCTGTCCTTCATGGCTGGCGTGATCTGGGGCTACGCCACGCGGGCGGAAGGGTCGCAGGCGGGCCTTTTCTACGCGCTCTCGGTCCTGCCGCCGATCTGGGCATTCTTCGCCGCCACCGGCGCGACCGGGCCCGCGCTCGTCGCGCTGATCGCGGGGTTCGTCGCGCTCCTGCCGATCGACTGGACGGCCGCGCGCGCGGGCCTCGCCCCCGGCTGGTGGATGTCGCTGCGCCTCCTGCTCACCACCATCGTCGTCCTCTGCCTTCTCGTCGGAGCCCTCGCGTGAGCCTCACCCTCTGGTCGATGCCGTCCTCCGGCAACAGCTACAAGGCGCGGCTCCTGCTCGCGCATCTGGGGCGCGCCTATACCCACATCGCCTGCGAGGCCGGGTCCGAGGCGCTCGCCCGCGCCAAGGCCGAGGGGAACGCGCCGCTCGGCAAGCTGCCGGTTCTGAGAACCGAAGCCGGGGAGTTGCTGCCGGAATCGAACGCGATCCTCTGGTATCTCGGGCGCGGCACGGACTGGGTGCCGGAGGAGCCGGTCGCGCAGGCGCGCACGCTCGCCTGGATGTTCTTCGAGCAGAACCAGCACGAGCCGGTGATCGCCGTGCGCGCGTCGCTCCGCTGCTATCCCGAGCGCGCGGCGCAGGCCACGCCCGAGCGCATGGCGGCGCTGCTCGAGGCCGGGCACGGCGTTCTCGGCGTGATGGAGGCGGCGCTTGCCCGGGCCGACTGGTTCGGCGGCACGCGCCCCTCGATCGCCGACATCTCGCTTTTCGCCTACACCCACACGGCCGAGGCGCGCGGCGGCTTCGAGATGGCGCGCTTCCCGGCCGTAACGGCTTGGTGCGGGCGGATGGCGGCGCTTCCGGGCCACGTCGCCCTCGACCATCTGCCGTGAGCCTTGCCGCCTCCGGCAGGCCCGGCTAAGGCACGGCCATGCCCAAGCTCTATGCCTTCACCGACGGCGCCTGTTCCGGCAATCCCGGCCCCGGAGGCTGGGGCGCCCTGTTGCAGGCCAAGGACGGCGAGACCGTGCTGAAGGAACGCGAACTCAGCGGCGGCGAAGCCGAGACCACCAACAACCGGATGGAGCTTCTGGCCGCCATCGCCGCCCTCGAGGCGCTGGAGCGGCCATCGCGCATCACCGTCGTGACCGACAGCGCCTATGTGAAGGGCGGCATCACCGAGTGGCTCCACGGCTGGAAGCGCAACGGCTGGAAGACCATGGCCCGCAAGCCCGTGAAGAACGAGGATCTCTGGCGCCGCCTCGAGGAGGCCGCCGCGCGCCACGAGGTCACGTGGGAATGGGTCAAGGGCCATGCCGGCCACCCCGAGAACGAGCGTGCTGACGCGCTGGCGCGCGCGGGCATGAAGCCCTTCAAATGATCGCGACGCTCGCCCTCGACTACGCGGCCGCCTTCGTCTTCGCGCTGACCGGCGCGCTGGCGGCCAGCCGGGCGCAGCTCGACATCATCGGCTTCTTCTTTCTCGCGGGCCTGACGGCGGTGGGGGGCGGCACGCTCCGCGATACCATCCTCGACCGCGATCCCGTCTTCTGGGTGGCCGATCCCACGCCGCTCGCCATCGCCTGCATCGCGGCGCTGATCGTGTTCTTCACCGCGCACCTCCTCGAAAGCCGCCTTCGCGTGCTGATCTGGCTCGACGCGCTGGCCCTGCCCATCGCCGTCGCGGCGGGGGTCAGCGTGGCCGCCTCGCTCGGCCAGTCGGCGGCCATCGTGCTGGTGATGGGCGTCGTGACCGGCACCTTCGGCGGGCTGATGCGCGACGTGGTCGCCAACGAGGTGCCGCTCGTGCTGAAGCAGGGGGAACTCTACGTCACCGCCGCGCTGGCCGGCGCTGGCGCCGCGCTGGCGGCACCGCTGGTGACCGAGCACCCGGCGGCACCGATCCTCGCCTGCATCGCCGTGACCTTCGCGCTCAGGGCCGGGTCGCTCGCCTTCGGCTGGCGCCTTCCGGTCTACAAGCCGCGACCGCCGCGCAGTTGAACCTCAGTCGAAGGTTCCCGTTACCCGGCCGAGCAGCATGAAGGCGCGCGCCGTCCGCGTCTCGGACAGCCGCGCGATCTCCTCGTCGGAGGCATGGCGCTCGAACTCCATGAAGGTCCGGTCGAAATGCCGGAGGAAGTGGTGCGCGGCGTCGCGGAAGACGGGGTCCTTCTTCATCCGTCCCGCCGCCAGCACCAGCGACGAGCGGTCGTAGATCCCGCCCAGCGCCGCCACCGCGCGACCGCGCTCGCCCTTGGCGAAGCGGCGCCAGATCTCGGGCCGGGCGCGGTCGGGTTGCAGGTCGTCCATGTAGATGCCGTCCTGGCTGAGCAGCGTCAGGACGTCCTGGCTCGCGCGGACCAGCCGCTCGGTGCCCGGATCCTCCAGCGCGCGGCGGAGCGTGCGGAACCCCTCCTTGTCGTGCTCGTTTTCGGGGAAGTTCATCGCCTTGATGAAATCCGCGACCGAGATCGGCTCGCGCCGCGCGGGCTCGGCGAAGGCGAGGGCGGGCTGCGGGACATCCGGCTCGGCGGCGGCGGCGACGGCGGCGCGCGTCTCGGGCGGAGCGATGGCGCGGAGCGAGGTGAAGGTCGGCGGCTGCCCGCCTTCGGGCACCTGCACCTGTGCGGCCACGAGATCCTCGAGACGCCGCATGAGGTCGGGCGTGAAGTCGAGCTCCGCGCCCTGCTTCTGCTCGACATAGGCGATGCGCATCGCGTCGATCGAGGCCTGGAGCCGCGCCGCCTCCTGCCGCAGCGCGCGCGCCGTCCGCGCCGCCACGGCGCCCACCCAGATGAGCGCGACGGGCAGGAGGATGGCGAGGACCGCGAGGACCGAACGCGCCACGCCGCCCGCGCCGCCGGCGTCATCGCCAAGGCCGAAGAAGACGACCGACAGGAGCCAGATCAGCGTCAGGACGCCCGCCACGATCTCGATCAGGGTGATGCGCGGCTCGTTCCCCGTCCGCGCGTAGAGACCGAGCTCGAGCGGAGAGGGCTTTCTGTCGTCGGGCATCTGGCGGGCGGGCCTTCCGTCGGATGGAGCGCGCGGGGCCGCTCAGACGTAGGAGACGCTGACGATCTCGTAGTCCTTGCTGCCGCCTGGCGTGCGCACCTCGACGCTATCGCCCTCGTCCTTGCCGATCAAGGCGCGGGCGAGCGGCGAGTTGATGTTGAGGAGACCCTTCTCGATGTTCGCCTCGGACTCGCCGACGATCTGGAAGGTCTTCTCGACGTCGTCCTCGTCCACCAGCACCACGGTCGCGCCGAACTTGATCGGGCCGGAGAGGGTCCTGGGGTCGATGACCTGCGCCAGCGCGATCATCGCCTCGAGCTCCTTGATGCGGCCCTCGATGAAGGACTGCTTCTCCTTGGCAGAATGATACTCCGCGTTCTCCGAGAGGTCGCCATGCTCGCGCGCCTCGGAGATCGCCTGGATGATCGCCGGCCGCTCCACGGACTTGAGCAGCTTCAACTCGTCGTTGAGGGCCTTGAGCCCCGCGGGGGTCATCGGGATCTTGTCCATGTGAGCCTGCCGAACAAAAAAGCGTGGCCGCGCGAGCGCGGCCTTGAGACGCAGACGGTAAGCACGAAATCCGGGCGGTTCAACCGGGATTGTGCGGGGCGGCGAAAAACCGGGCCGGGGCTCTCAGTCCGCGAGCGGCAGCGTGGGCGCGGCGGCGCCGCGCGTCGGCGTCTCGGGCTCTCCGTCGGCGCCGCAGGCGGCCAGCAGCGCCACCATCGCCAGGGCCGGCAGGGCGCGCGTCGCGTGGCGGCGGAACAGGTCGCGTCTCATGGCTCCAGCCTTTCCTTCCAGCGGGCGATCTGCGCCCTGACCTGCACCGGCGCCGTCCCCCCGTAGGAGGTGCGCGACGCCACCGAGTTCCGCACGCCGAGGACGCCGAAGACGCCGTCCGTGATCCGCGGCTCGACCGAGGCCATGTCCTCCAGCGTCAGGTCCGGCAGGTCGCAGCCCCGCGCCTCGGCCATGGCCACCAGCGTTCCGGTCACATGATGCGCGTCGCGGAACGGCATGTCCAGTGCGCGCACCAGCCAGTCGGCGAGGTCCGTCGCGGTGGAGAAGCCCGAGGCCGCCGCGCCCTCCAGCACGGCGACGTTCGCGGTCATGTCCCGCACCATCCCCTCCATCGCGGCGAGCGCCAGCATCAGGCTGTCGGCGGCGTCGAAGACCTGTTCCTTGTCCTCCTGCATGTCCTTGGAATAGGCCAGCGGAAGGCCCTTCATCACCGTCAGGAGCGCGACGTTCGCGCCCAGGATGCGCCCGATCTTGGCGCGGATCAGCTCGGCCGCGTCGGGGTTCTTCTTCTGCGGCATGATCGAGGAACCGGTCGAGAAGCGGTCGCTCAGCGTCACGAAGCGGAACTGCGCCGAGGTCCAGATCACCAGCTCCTCCGCCATCCGCGACAGGTGCATCGCGCAGATCGTGGCGGCGGCGAGGAACTCGAGCGCGAAGTCGCGGTCCGAGACGGCGTCGAGCGAATTGGCGCAAGGTCTGTCGAAGCCCAGCATCTGCGCCGTCATGTGCCGGTCGATCGGAAAGGACGTGCCGGCGAGCGCGGCGGCGCCGAGCGGGCTTTCGTTCATCCGCGCCCGCGCGTCGCGGAAGCGCCCGGCGTCGCGCCCGAACATCTCGACATAGGCCATCATGTGATGGCCCCAGGTCACCGGCTGCGCGGTCTGGAGATGCGTGAAGCCCGGCATGACCCAGTCCGCCCCCGCCTCGGCCTGGGCCAGAAGCGCGCGCTGCAGCGCCTCGAGGCCCGCGATGGCGGCATCCGTCTGCTCCCGCACCCAGAGGCGGAAGTCGGTGGCCACCTGGTCGTTGCGCGACCGCGCGGTGTGCAGCCGCCCGGCGGGCGCGCCCACGATCTCCTTCAGCCGCGCCTCCACGTTCATGTGGATGTCCTCGAGCGCGGTCGAGAAGGCGAACCGCCCGGTCTCGATCTCTGACAAGACCGTGAGAAGCCCTTCCCGGATCGCGTCGGCGTCGCTATTCGTCAGGATGCCCGTCGCGGCCAGCATGGCCGCATGGGCGCGGGAACCCTCGATGTCCTGGCGCGCCAGACGTCGGTCGAACCCGATCGAGGCGTTGATCGCCTCCATGATCGCGTCCGGCCCGGCGGCGAAGCGCCCGCCCCACATCGCGTTGGAACCCGTTTCGGTCATGTGTCGCTGCCTCCCGGAGGGATAATCGATGGTCCGCATGCTGCTCGCCGTCCTCTACCTCGCGCTCGCGGGCGGTGCAAACGCGCAGGGGCTCGACGACCTCCTGACCGGCGAGATGCGCGGCCTCGTGATCCACGACGAGCCGCAGGAGGCCTCCGCCCTGCCCTTCCTTCGGGTCGACGGCACGGAGGGCTCGCTGGCCGACTATGCGGGGCGCGTCGTGCTCCTGAACTTCTGGGCGACCTGGTGCGCGCCCTGCCGCGAGGAGATGCCCTCGCTCCAGAACCTCCAGGACATGAAGGGCGGCGAGGACTTCACGGTCGTGACCCTCGCCACCGGCTTCAACCAGCCGCAGGCGATCCGCCGCTTCTTCGAGGAGACCGGCGTGACCGACCTCCAGCAATACCGCGACATCAACCAGCAGATCGCCCGCGAGATGGGCGTCTTCGGCCTGCCGATCACGGTGATCCTCGGCCCCGAGGGACGCGAGATCGCGCGGCTGCGGGGCGACGCGCACTGGGACAGCCCCGAGGCGGTGGCGGTCATCGAGGCGATCCTCGCGGGCAACTGAGCGGGGGCGTTTTCCGCACGGAAAACGCCGGAAAATTCGAATTTTCCGGCGCTCTACCCCAGCGTCGCGACCTCGGCATGGCGGTGGCACGTGGTGAGGTGGTCGTTCACGAGTCCGGTCGCCTGCATCCAGGCATAGACGATCGTCGGCCCGCAGAAGCGGAACCCCTCGGCCCGGAGATCCTTCGACATCCGCGCCGACAGCGGCGTCCAGGCCGGCACCTCCGCCGCCGAGGAGAAGGCGTTGCGGATCGGTGCGCCGTCCACGTAGCGCCAGCAGAACGCGGAGAATCCGTCCCGCTCCTCGATCCGGAGGAAGGCCCGCGCGTTGCCGATGGCGGCCTCGATCTTGCCCCGGTGCCGCACGATGCCCGGATCGGCGAGGCATCGCGCGACCTCCGCCTCGCCCCAGCGGGCGACGCGCTCGGGGTCGAAGCCCTCGAAGGCGTCGCGGAACGACTCGCGCTTGCGCAGGATCGTGATCCACGACAGCCCCGCCTGGAAGCCGTCGAGCACCAGCTTCTCCCACAGCGCGCGGCCGTCGCGCTCGGGCACGCCCCATTCGGTGTCGTGATAGGCGACGTAGAGCGGGTCGGTCCCGCACCAGCCGCAGCGCCCGTCCCCGGCCATGCCGCGTCTCCGGATAATTCTACTGAAAGTCGAAGC
>NZ_JBQLZP010000066.1:0-14127 GCF_052168335.1 Roseicyclus sp.
CGCCGCACGAGCTTGCGCCGCCCAGACGGAGCCGGTTCTGCCTCTTCCTGCCCAGTCTTCATGGTTCTATCGCCATTGTCACGGAAGATAAACTACCTGTGCGGCCAAGAATTACAAGATTAATCTTGCATTAATCGCAACAACTTCGCATGTTATGCTCATCTATCCTTGATTGATTGTGGTCGTCGCGCGTGCAGGCTGTTCTCGAAAACCTGAAGGCTCTGGGCCGGGCGAGGCTGATCGCGCTCGGCGCCGTCGGCGCGGCCATGGCCGCCGCCGTGTTCTTCGGGCTGAGCGTCGCCCTCGCGCCCACCTACACGCCGCTCTACAGCGAGCTGACGCCGGCCAGCGCGAGCCGCGTCGTGAGTTCCCTCGAACAGGCCGGTTTTCGCGTGTCCCTGTCGCGCGACGGCTCGATCGTGAGCGTCCCGCAGGAGGACATCGCGCGGGCGCGCATGGTGCTCGCCGATGCCGGGCTGCCGTCGGAAGGCGCGCCGGGATGGGAGCTCTTCGACGTCGGCAACAGCCTGGGCATGAACACCTTCCTGCAGCAGGTGAACCGGCTCCGCGCGCTGGAGGGCGAGCTTGCGCGCTCGATCCAGACCATCGACGGGATCGAGGCGGCGCGTGTCCACCTCGTCCTGCCCGAGCGCGAGGCCTTCTCGCGCAGCCGGCCGGAACCCTCCGCCTCCGTCATCATCCGCAGCCGGCGTGGCGACAGCGTCACGCTCAGGCAGGCCACGGCGATCCGCGCGCTGGTGGCCTCGGCGGTCCCGGACCTCGCGCCCGGACGGGTCACCGTCCTGTCGGCGTCGGGGGAAACCATACTCGCGGAAGACGGGACTGAGGCGCCGGGAACGGCGCTTCAGTCCCGTAAGGCCGAGCTCGAGGAGCGCATGGCCGCGAACATCATGAGCATCCTCAACGCGCGCGTCGGATCGGGCAACGCGCGCGTCCAGGTCAACGTCGATCTCTCGACGGTGCGGCAGGTCACGCTGGCCGAGGCCTTCGATCCCGAGGGCCAGGTCGTGCGCTCGACCGAGACGCGCGAGGAGACCGCCCGCGACCAGCAGCCGGGCGCGCAGGAAGTCGGCATCGCGGGCAACCTGCCGGGCGATTTCGGCGAGGCCGCGCCCGCCGGCGCCATGAGCGAGAGCGAACGCAGCGACGAGATCATCAACTACGAGATCGCCTCGACAAGGACCGAGACCGTTTCGGAGCCGGGCGCGATCGAGCGCATCTCGGTCGCGGTGCTGGTGGACGGCATCTACGGGACGGACGCGGACGGGGCGGTCGTCTACACCCCCCGCGACCAGGCGGAACTCGACCGGCTGGAGGGCCTCGTGCGGGCCGCCGTCGGCTTCGACGCCGAGCGCGGCGACACGATTTCGGTCGACAGCCTCCAGTTCGTCGAGATCGCCTCCGAGATCGGCGAGCCGGTCGGGGCGTCCATCGGGGACATCCTGATGGAACAGGTTCCGTCCATCCTGCGCGGCCTCTTCGCGCTCGCCATCGTGGCGGCGATCCTGCTCCTCGGCCTGCGTCCCGCGATGAAGCTGCTGCTGGCGGCGCCTCCGGCCGCGCCCGGTCTGCCGGGACCCGACGGACAGACGCAAGCAGCGCTCCCCGGGGGCGACGGGCGGCAGCCGAGGCTCGGCGACCCCGACGGCGACGGCCCCATGCTCCTGCCGCTGGACGACGCGGGCGGCGAGCGGGTGCAGGTCTCGGCCGTCGTCGGCGCGGTCTCGCGCGCGCGGATCGACCGGGCGGGCGCGTTCGCGCAGCAGCGCCCCGAGGAATCCCTGAGAACCGTCAAGGGCTGGCTCACGGCGAAGGCATGAGGAGAGACCGATGACCTTCATATTCGACAACAATTTCGACGCCGGGCCCGGTGCGGGGCAGCAGAAGCCGGACTGCGCGCGGACGCTGACCTTCACCGAGCAGGAGCTTCGGGAGGCAGAACGCACGGCGCGGGCCGAGGGCTTCGAGGCGGGCCGCCGGCACGGGCGAAGCGAGGCGCTCGCCGAGGCCGAGGCGGCACGCACGGCCGAGCGGCACGAGGCCGTCCTCGCGCTCGCGGCGCGGGTCGACACGCTCTGCGCCGAAGCGGCGAAGCATCGCGCCGCCCTCGAGGGGCAGATGCTCGATTTCGCCGTGGCCACCTGCGAGCGGCTCATGCCCGAGCTTCTGCGCACCCGCTCGACCGACCGGGCGGTGGCCGAGGTGCGGCGCTGCCTGGCGCGCGCCTCGGGTAGCCCGAGGATCAGGATCTACCTCTCCAGCGCCGCGCTCGAGTTGCACGGGCCCGCGATCGAGGAGGCCGCGCGCGACCGCCACGAGGGGGTGGAGCTGGTGCTGGCGGCGGACCCGGCGCTCGCGGATGGGGATGCGCGGGTCGAGTGGGAGAACGGCGTGATGGAATACAGTTTCGGCCAGATCGCGGAGCAGGTGCTCGACGCCCTGCGCCGCACGCGACCGCTTCCGGCCGAGGAGATCGATTACGGGAGACTGGCCCATGGCTGAACAGACCGGAACCGACACCGCAGTCCCGGAGGGCGCGATCTTCGAGGAGTTCGCCTCCTCGTCGGAGGCCGAGGCGGGCGACGCGTCCCGCGCGGCACGCGGCATGGAAGCGATGATGAACGTCCGGATGGACGTGCAGGTGGTGCTCGGACACGCCCGCATGCCGATCTCCGACCTTCTCCGGCTCGGGCGCGGATCGGTCGTGCAGCTCGACCGCCAGATCGGCGAGCCGGTGGACGTGGTCGTGAACGACATGCTGGTCGCGCGCGGGAACCTTGTGAAGCTCGACGGGGACCGGATCGGCGTCACGCTGACCGAGCTCATGCGCGGGCAGTTGCCCGACGCCTGACGGGCAGGCCGCGTATGGACACCGTGACGAGGATGCGTGTTCCGCTACTGCCCGCCCTGGCCGGGGGGCTGGTCCTTGCCGTGGCTTTCTCCGCGCCCGGCATCGCGCAGGACGTGGGCGGCCTGATCGACGACCTCGCGGGCGCCCTCGGCGACGTGCCGGAAGGCTCGGACGAGCGCGCAACGCTGAGCGGGCGGATCATCCAGCTCATCGCGATCACCACCGCGCTCAGCGTGGCGCCGGGGCTCCTCGTCATGATGACGAGCTTCACCCGCTTCATCATCGTCTTCGCGATCCTGCGTTCGGCGCTCGGCCTCAACCAGACGCCGCCCAACATCGTGCTGACCTCCATGGCGCTCTTCATGACGTTCTTCGTCATGCAGCCGGTCTTCGAGGATGCCTGGGACGGCGGGGTTCAGCCGCTTATCGAGAACAGCATCACCGAGGAGGAGGCGATCGCCCGCATCGGCGCGCCCTTCAAGGTGTTCATGTTCGCCAACACGCGGCCGAAGGACCTCGAGCTCTTCCACGAGATCGCGGCCCGCTCCGACGGAACCGAGGTCGCCCCCCTTCCCGCGACAGCGGAGGAGGCGGCATGGCGCACGCTCATTCCCGCCTTCATGATCTCTGAATTGCGGCGCGCCTTCACCATCGGCTTCCTCATCTTCCTGCCGTTTCTGGCGATCGACCTCATCGTGGCGTCGATCCTGATGAGCGCGGGCATGATGATGCTGCCGCCTGTCCTGATCTCCCTGCCCTTCAAGATCATCTTCTTCGTGCTCATCGACGGCTGGTTCATGCTGGCCGGCAGCCTGATCGAAAGCTACGCCCCCTTCGCCCTGCCCTGACGCCGAGGATCCGCCCATGTCGACGCTCCGCTTCAGCAACACCGGACGAGACGTTCCCGTCGCCGGCCCGCACCTCTCGGGTCCGGAGAAGGTCGCGGTCCTGCTCCTGTGCCTTGGAGAACAGCGCGGATCGGAGCTGATGCAACGCCTCGACGAGGCCGAGATCCAGCGCATCAGCCAGGCGATGTCGGGGCTCGGCTCGATCCCGGCGGAGGTGGCCGAGGACGTGCTGGCCGAGTTCGTCGAGACGGTCGCCTCGGGGGGCACGCCGCTGGGCACCTACGAGTCCGCGCGCAAGATGCTCGGCGCCTTCCTGCCGGACGACAAGGTCGACGCGATGCTGCGCGACGTCCGCGCGCCCGCCCGCGAGAGCGACATCTGGCAGCGCCTCAACCAGACCGACGAGAAGATCCTCGCCCGCCATTTCGCCGCCGAGAAGCCGGGAACGGTCGCGACGATCCTGTCCTGCCTGTCCCCCGACGTGGCGGCGCGCGTCCTGCCGCTGCTGGAGGAGAC
The DNA here is from genome assembly GCF_052168335.1 of Roseicyclus sp. GTDB lineage: Bacteria > Pseudomonadota > Alphaproteobacteria > Rhodobacterales > Rhodobacteraceae > Roseibacterium. The sequence goes on from NZ_JBQLZP010000066.1 coordinate 4,237, forward strand.
GCAGATGCTGGCCGTCCTCGAACGCATGATGGTGATGGACGACCCGCCCGACCACCTGATGGAACAGATCGAGGCGGCGCTGCGCGACGACGTTCTCGCCACGGCGGACGACGCCAAGGCCACCGGCGCCCAGACGCGCATGGCGGAGATCTTCAACAGGCTCGACCGCAATCTCTTCGAGAACGTCTCGGCCCATCTCAGCGACCGCGCGCCGGACGAGTTCAGCGCCATCAAGAAGCGGATGTTCACCTTCGACGACATGCGCCGGATCGGGGGGCAGGACCTCGCGCGGATCATGCGCGGCGTTCCCGGCAACACCGTTCCCCTCGCGCTGCGCGGCACCGACAGCGACCTGCGCGAGCATTTCCTTTCCGCGCTTCCGGGCCGGTCGCGCGACATGCTGATCGAGGAGATGGACACCATGGGCCCCGTCCGCGCGAAGGACGTGCGCGCGGCGCAGGCGGTGATGGTGGACTACGCGCGCGAGCTGATCCGGACCGACGTGATCCGCCTGCCCTCCTCGGACGACGAGATGGAGGAGGAACTCATCGAGTGAGCCCGCCTCAGCGGTAGGGGCGCGAAGGCAGGCTCGCGATGGCCGAGATGTCGAAGAGGACCGGCGCGAAACTCCGGTTCGCGGCCGAGGTCATGAGCTGCACCGCCGCGTTCTGCGCCACCCGCGTCGTGTCGAGCGCGTCGTTCAGGATCAGGAACTTGCGCACGAGCTTCTCGACTTCGGCCGGGTCCTTCAGCTTGGCGAGGTCGAGCTTCGAGCGGATCAGGTCGCCCTGCCGGTCGAGGTCGAGCTGCGCCATCGCGTCCGGCAGCCCGAGCGCACGGCGGACGACGAGGGCCAGGTCCCCGTCCCGCAGGATGTCGAGCGGCTTCTCGATCCCGGCCGCCTTGCGCCGGAACTCGAGCGCCGCGCCCACGGCGGTGTTCTGCGCCTCCTGGTCGTTGATGAAGACCGTCTCGAGATAGCGGTCGACGATCCCCTCCTGCCAGGTTCCCTGCACGGTGTTGGCATTCGTCGTGCCCTCGTTCTCGAAGCCGAGGGTCTGGTACATCTCGCGCAGGCGCGGATCGGTCAGGCGGTTGACCAGCGCCCGCCGGTCCGAGATGTCGCTCTCCAGCATCCGTCGGACGAGGGCCTTGCCGAAGATCTGGTCCTCGAGGTCGAAGGCCTTCATCACGAAGACATAGAGCTCCCGGTCCTCGACGAGATCCTCGACGCTGCGGACGTCCCCGATGCGCTCGCGGAACGTCTCGATGCCGCGGGCGTGCTCGGGCGCTGCGCGGAGCCGCTCGATCTGGCGGTCCCGCGTCGCGTCCACGAGCGTGAGCGCGACAGGCGAGCTCAGGCCCGTGATCGGTATCATCCCGACGCCGCCGTGTGGGCCTCGCGCGCGGCCGCCGCCCGGCGCACCGAGCTTTCGAGAAGGATCTTCTCGTGCGCCAGAACGGGCCGCAGCTCGCTCAGGGCCCGGTAGTAGTCGGACTGGCTCACGTAGTTCGCGGCGTTGAAGATGTGCCCGACATGGTTCGTGCCGAACACGGTGGCGAGGACGCCCAGCTGCTGCTGGATCTGCGGCATCAGCTTCTCGCGCAGCTCGCTCTGGATCAGCGCGGTCTGGATCAGGTAGTAGACGCGGCTGACCGGGGTATTGGCATCCTCGGGACCGAGGAGGTCCTTGCCGCGGACGACGTCGGCGGCGCGGCTCTCGATGGTCAGCGTCTGGCGCTTGTTCGAGTTCTTGATGACGCAGCCGTTGATGACGAGACGCTCGTCGGGCTTCAGGGTCAGTTTGAGAGGCATCGATCAACCCTCCGCTTCGACTGGACGCGGGGCATTGCCCGCGAGACCCGCGGCGACCGCGCGATTGATGGAGACCAGCCCAGCTACCCCACGCTTGCCACCCAGGACGACAGATGTCTGCCGTTCGACCCAAAGGGCAAGGGAAATGAGGTTCGCCCGCAGCTCGGGGGCGAGCTGGTTGCCCTCGGAGGCCAGGTCATGCTTGAGCGCCGACCAGAACATCACGTTTTCGTTGAGGGTGGCGGAGAGACCCGAGGAGAGGATCTCGAGCCGCTCGAGGTTCGACTGCTCGTCGTCGTAGGCGCGGGCATGTGTCTCGAGGGCGGAGGTGATGCGCGCGAAGATGCGCCGTTCGATGTCGCGAGGGGTTTCGACCTCGCGGATTGTGGCCTTGTAGGCTGCAATGCTCATGGCTTCTGCCGTTCATTCGACCGGCATTCTCGCCGGTGGGGATGAGGGCCGGCCGCCGGGACCGCCGGGGGCCGGATGCGAGACATCGGGTGGGGCCCGGGCATTCTGCCGGGCCCCTACCGTCAGGTCGGATCAGCGGAACAGGCTCAGGACGTTCTGCGGATTCTGGTTGGCGATGGCCAGCGACTGCGTGGCGAGCTGCTGCTGCACCTGGAGCGCCTGGAGACGCGCGGCCTCCTCTTCCATGTCCGCGTCGACCATCGCGCCCACACCGGCGTCGAGGGTGTCGGCGAGCTTGTTCAGGAACTCCTGCTGGCCCTCGATGGCGCCCTCGGACTGGCCGATCTGGGTCGCGATGTCGGTCACGTCGCCCATGACGGTCTCGGTCGAGACGAGAATGCCGGCGAGGAAGGCCGCGCCGTTGGTCGCATCGGTGGCGTTGGTGGCGAAGCCGGTGGCGATCGCGCTGAAGTCGGCGACGAGTTCCGCCATGTCGTGCGTCGCGACCGTCATCGTCGTGGTGGCGTAGGTGCCGCCGGCACGCGAGATACCGGTGACGACGCTGCGGTCGACGCCGACGGTCGCATCACCGTTCGCCGTGCGCGTGAGCACGCCGGTCGCACCGGCCACGGTCCCGGCCGTGATGCCCGCGTAGGAGCCAGCACCCAGCATGTCGTCGCCGTTGAAGGTCGACTGGCTGAGGGTCGTCTCCATCTGCTTCACGAGCTCGAGGAGGTCGTTCTCGATCTCGGTCTGGCCGCCCTCGGCGCCCTGCGCGAACGCGACCTTGTCGAGGAACTGCTGCGCGAGGCCCTGGATCGTCTCCGAGCCGAGGCGGGCCGTGGTGAGCGAGTTCTTGGTGAGGGTCAGGCCCTCGTTGATGGCGCGGTAGGCGCCGCTGTCGCCCTTCATCGTCGTCGAGATGGCGAAATAGGCGGCGTTGTCCTTACCGGACTGCACCTTGTAGCCGGTGGAAATCCGGCCCTGCGTCTCGGTGAGGTTCGAGTTGATCTGGCGAAGGGTCGCCAGCGCGTTGATCGCGGCGGCGTTGGTATGGATCGAAGACATTGCGTTCTCCAGTGCTTCAAATCGGGTGCTCCCGCCTTTCTGGCAGGGGGTGCGAGACTTCGCCCGCAATGGCTACCTTGCCCGCCGAGGTTACGGCTGGGTTAAAGATTAGCAAGATTTGTCGATGGCCTTATTCTTGTCATTTTCGGCCTTTTTCTTGCCATTTTTCACCGGCTGCGCGCCCGTCGCGTCATAGACCCGCGAAAGGCTGTCGCGCTCGGCGATGCGGGCAAGTTCGGAGGTGACGTCGCGGATCGCGAGCGCCATGCGGCCGACGAGTTCGTCGTTGCGGTCGAGCACCTGCCGGAGCCGCTCGACGCGGCGGCGGAGCGCTGCGGCATCGGCGACATGCGCCTGCAGCCACTCGGCGATGGCGGCCCGTTCCGCCTCGATCTCGGCGGCGAGCGCGGTCTTCTCGTCCAGCAGCTCGCCCACGATCGCGATGTCTCCGGCCTCGAGCCCGGCATTCTCGCGCTCGAGAAGCCCGGTCAGCGCATCGATCTGCGCGAGATGGTTCCGGCCCATGGACATCATCCCCCCGTCTGCTCGCGCCGGCCGTAGCCGGTGATGGCGGCCTCGACGCTCGTCGCGATGCCGGTGTTGCCGCCGCCCGCGATCTCGTCGGCGATGGCCCGCGCGAGGAAGCTGCGCCACATCTCCTCGGCATGGCCGCCGCCCATGATCCCCGCCGGCACCGTCTTGAGCATCTCGTCCACGGTCTGCGACAGGAACAGCGCCTCGAACTCGCGGGCCGAGGTGGCGGCATCCCCTTGCGCGGGTCGGTCCGCAGGCTGCGGCACGGGGAACGAGACGGGTCCCACCGCCGTCATCAGATGATCTCCAGATCGGCGTGGAGGGCGCCCGCGGCCTTGATCGCCTGCAGGATCGAGATGGTTTCCGTCGCGCCGACGCCGATGGCGTTCAATCCGTCGACCAGCCCCTGAAGGCTGACATTGCCGCCGACGATGGTGAACTCCGCCTCGCTCTCGCGCACCTCGACCTCGGTCTGCGGCACCACCACCGTCTCGCCGATGGTGAAGGGCTCGGGCTGGCTGACCTGGATCTCCTCGCGCACGATGACGGTGAGGCCGCCCTGGCTGACGGCCACCGGGCTGATGCGGACGTCCGCCCCGATCACGATGGTGCCGGAGCGCGCATCGACCACGACCCGCGCGATGCTGTCAGGCTGCACGACGAGGTTCTCGATATGCGCGATCAGGCCCGGCAGGTCCCGCCGGCCATGGCGATGGATCTCGATCGTGGTTGGGTCGAGCGCGACCGCCGTTCCGGGGCCGAGCGCGTTGTTGATCGCGATCTCCACGCGCTGCGCGGTCGTGAAGTCGGGCGTGCGCAGCGACAGGCGAACGGTGTCGAGATGGTTGAAGACGAACGCGATCTCGCGCTCGACGATGGCGCCGTTCTCGATCCGCGCGACGGTCGGCACGCCTTCGACGATGGAGGCGTTGATGCCCTGTGCGGCGAAGCCAGCCACCGAGATCGGCCCCTGCGCCACCGCGTAGACCTCGCCGTCCGCCCCGGCGAGCGAGGTCACGATGAGCGTGCCCCCGCGGAGGCTGGATGCGTCCCCGATGGACGAGACGACGACATCGAGGGTCTGACCCATCCGCGCGAAGGGCGGCAGGTTCGCCGTGACAAGGACGGCGGCCGTGTTCCGCGTCCGGATGTCGTCCTCGGAGAGATTCCCGACGCCGAGCCGTTCCAGCATCCCCTCGATCGAGCGCTCGGTGAAAGGACTGTTCCTGAGGCTGTCGCCGGTTCCGTTCAGGCCGACGACCAGGCCGTAGCCGACGATCTGGTTCTCGCGCACGCCCTCGACGGTGGAGATGTCCTTGATGCGGACGCCCCCGCTGCCGGGATCGGGCACGCAGATGACGGCCTCGCCGACGGGGGGCGCGGGGCAGAAGACGTCCGCGCTGGCCGGGGCGGGCATCCAGAGGAAGAGGACCGCCAGCGCCACCTTGACGATGCGTCGCGTCGCCCGCCGACGCGCCTCGTGGACCCGTCTCACCATGCACCTCCGCTTGACTTCCTCCGTGGTATTGCGAATGCAAGAATAAGTCAATCTATACTTGCTATTCATCAATTGTACTTGTATGTGTTGAATTGAGAACATTGAAATTCTTATGGGCCGTAGCGTTATCCGGCGAGGGGCAGCGGAATGCACATCTACGTCCACGAGCCGCGGAAAGAGCGGCACACAGGTCTGCTGGCCGAGCTCGAGTCCGAGAAATTCGTGCCCCGGGTCATTCAGGACGACTTCTTCGGACGTGATCTCAGCCTCCTGAACCGCCCGGGCAATCCGGGAACGCCCTTCATTCTCGCCGCCGTCGATGGCGTGACGGACCGCATCGCCGCGCTCCGATCGGCCGGTTGCGGCAACCCGATCGTCGTCCTCCGCGACGTGCGGAATTCGCGCGAGGCGGCGCTTTGCCTGAACGGCGGCGCCGACGAGGACCTGGTGATCCCGCTCAAGGCCATGGAACTGAAGGCGCGGCTGAACGCGATCCTCCGCCGGGTCCACGGTTTCGCCGGCGAGGAGGTGCGGATCGGCGCCGTCACCGCCTATTTCGACGGCCGCGACCCCTACGTCGCCGGAAACCGCGTCCGGCTGTCCCAGCGCGAGCACGCGATCTTCCACCAGCTTGCGCTGAATGCCGAGCGCGTGGTCTCGAAGGCGACGATCTACGACGCGGTCTACGGCATCACCGAGGTCGCACCCTTCGAGAAGGTCATCGACGTCTACATCTGCAAGATCCGCAAGAAGCTCGAGGCGGCCGTTCCCTTCGGCGCGCGCTACATCGAGACGGTGCCGGGTCGGGGCTACCGGCTCTCGGACGATGCCTTCGTCCGCGCCGCCGCCGAGTGACGGGCGACAGACATCACCTCATGAAGTCGAGGAAGCTCAGCCGCGAGATGCGGGCCGTGACGGCGTAGGACGCCTCGAGCTGCGTCGACAGCTCGGTCACGCGCGTCGCCGCCTCGTAGGGATCGACCGCCTCCAGAAGCGCGATGTGCTTGTTGTAGAGATCGCGGCGGTCCTGCTGGCGGAGGATGGTCTCCTCGAGGGTCCGCTGCTGCGTGCCGAGCAGGCCCTCGGCCGTGACCACCCCGTCGATGCCGTTCGCGACCGCGTCGATGGCCGCGCCGATCCAGACCTCGTAGGCACCGGCATCCGCGAGCGTGGCGGGATCGACCGAGGCGAACATGGCGAGACCCTGGAGCGCGGAGGTGAAGGCGGGATCGTTGGCCTGGATGCCGTAGGCGAGGACCGTGGCCTCGTCGATCCGCGCCGAGACGCGCGGCGAGGGATTGCCGCCGCCGTCCAGAAGCGGCGTGCCGTTGTAGAAGCTCGCCTCGAAGTTCCGGTCGGGAAACACAGCCTCGGTGCTGGCGAAGGCGCGGGTGACATCGGCGAGCTTGGCGGTGGCGTCCGCGGCGTCGGCGAGGCCGCCGCCAACGATCCCGGCGAGGGCGGCCTCCGGCGAGAGGCCCGTCGCCGCGCTTTGCTTCGTCCAGCCCTGGAGGGCGGCCCGCCCGCTCTCGGTTCCCGAGAAGAGCTGCGAGCCCTGGTAGGGAGCATTGAGCTGCGCGACGATCTGGTCGTAGGCCGCGCGCGCGGCGGCCGAGACCTGCGTGACCGTGGGTCCGGGCGCGCCCTTGTTCGCGATGGCGACCTCGACGAAGTCCTGAAGGATCTTCCGCACGCCGCCCATGGTCGCCGCCATCGACTCCATCCGGTTGGCGAGAAGTCGGTTCCCGGTCAGGAAGCTGTCGTTCCGGGCGGAGCTGGAGCGCACGGCCAGAAGCTCGCTCGACCTGAGGCCGAGGGCGGCGTGGATGTCCGCCTTGCGGCCGGTCGACATCTCCTTGCCCGCCACGTCGAGGCGCCGCTGGATGTCGGCGACCGTTTCGCGCCGGAATTGCGCGGCGGTCATCGTGGACATGGTGGTGACGACGGTCGACATGGCGCGGAACCTCAGACGGCGGCGAGAAGGGTGTCGAGCATGTCCGTCAGCGTGCGGATGACGGTGCTGTTGGCGGCGTAGCTCTGCTCGATCTCGATGAGCTTCTGCAGTTCGTCGTCCCGGTTGACGCCGGAAATGCCGCTCCGGACGGCCTCGAGCGCGGCGGCTCCGGCCTGCAGGCTCTCGCGGCGTTCCTGCGCCGAGACGCGGATCTGCTGCTGATTGGCGACGAGGTTGGTGGCGAAGCCCGAGAGCGTCGCGCTCGTGCCGAGACCCGCGGCCGCGTCGAAGGTCATTGTGCCCTCCAGCATCGCGACGAAGGCGTTGAGCTGCGTCGCGTCGGCGGCGGGTCCCTGGGCCACCGCGCCGATGCCGTCGCGCAGGCGCCAGGGGACGCCGCCGGCCTCGGGCAGGACGCGATCGTTGACCGCGATCCGGTCGGCGAGGCCGTCGAGGCCCGCGGGCGGCCAGGCCCCGGTGCGATCGAGGAAGAGGCCGTCCTCGCCGGGCGCGAGCGACGCGTCCGCCGCAGTGAACCCGTCGATCAGGGCGCGCGCCACCTCGTCGAGCTGGCGCTGCATCAGCGGGATCGTCTCGGTGAGGAGCGCCATCTCCCCGGCAAGACGACCCTCCTCGAAACCGCGCGCGCCGGGCCGTCCCGGCGTGATGTCGATATCGTCGGCCAGGAGCGCGGGCCCCGCCCCGTCGAGCCTGAGCGTCTTCGCCACCGGCCCCTCGACCAGCGCGGTGCCGCCCGCGGTGTAGACCGAGGTGCGGCCCTGCCCGTCGGTGACGATCCGCAGGTCCGCGACCTCGGCCAACCGGTCGAGGATCATGCCCGCCTCGTCCAGTAGCGCCGCCTGCGCGTCGCTGCCCGGCGCCGCGAAGACGATCTGCTTGTTCAGTTCGGCGATCCGGCCGAGGCCCGCGTTGAGCGTGCCGACCGAGGTTTCCGCCCGCTGGAGCGCGGTGGACCGGGCCTCGCGCAGCGCGGCGGAGGTCTGGTTCAGCGCCTGCGCGGCGCCCCGCGACGCGTCGACCGCCGCGTTCTGGAGCGCGAACTGGTCCGGTGCGTTGGCGAGCTGCGAGAAGACCGACGTGAGCGCGTCGATCCGGCCGAGCAGGCTGCCCGGCCCACCGGGCTCGCCCAGCCGCGTGGTGTAGAGCTCGAGCCCCGAGGTGACGGCCTCCTGCCGCCCGACGCGCGACAGCTCGATCCGGTGCAGCCTTTCGACGGCTGCATCCGTCTCGCGCCGGATGCCCGAGACGAGGACGCCCCCGCCCGGCGCCGGCTCGCGCAGGACGGACTTGCGCACGTAGCCCGCCCGGTCGCCGTTGGCGATGTTGCCGGAGGTGATCTCGGCCCATTTCTCCACGGCCGCGAGGCCGCTGCGGCTGGCGGCGAAGGCGCTCGAGATGCCCATGTGCGGCGTCCTTCCTCAGGCCATGGATCAGCGCTTGATGCGCATCGTCTCGTCGAGCATCTCGTCGACGGTCGTCACGATCTTGGCGTTCGAGGAATAGGCGCGCTGGATCTGGATGAGGCTCGTGAGTTCCTCGGCGATCTCCACGTTGGAGGATTCCAGCGCCCCCGACGTGATCCGGCCCGTGCCGCCGACCGACGGCGTGGCGAGCTCGAACGGACCGCTCTCGTTCGAGATGAGGTAGGCGTTGCCGTTCGTCGCCAGGAGGCCGTTCGGGTTCGGAACGACGGCGAGCGGGATGCTGAACAGCGGACGGCGCATGCCGTTGTCGAAGATGCCGAAGACGTCGCCGCTCTCGGTGATCTCGGTGCGCGTCAGCGTTCCGCTGGCCGAGCCGTCGGCGGTCACGTTGAGGGGCGAGTAGTCGCCGGCGAACTGCGTGACCCCGTCGAAGGTGTTGGGCGCGCCGATCTCGAGCGTGAAGGTCTGCGGCACGGCGCCGTTGTCCATGGTCAGGGTCGCGGTGCCGGTCGCGGGATCGAAGGCGAAGCCGGCCGGCGCGACCGCGAGCGGCGTCGCGTTGAGATACGCGAGCGGCGAGCCTGCGGCCGGGCCGCTGTCGTTGAACTGGACATCCACCGTGCCGAACGCGGCGCCGGCCTCGTCCGAGACGGTCAGCTGCCATTCGTTCGCGTTGCCCGTCGGCGCCCAGGCGAACTGGATGCGCTGCGTCGCGCCGAGCGGCGAGTAGACGTTGGTGGAGGAGATGAACGGATCGCCCGCCGCGCCCGCGAAAGCCTCCTGCGACGGCAGGTTGCCCGCGATGGAGAGGGCCGTGGTCTGCTCGCCGGGGATCGTGCCGCTGCCGACGTTCACGGTCGCGAGGCCCACGAAGGAATTGCCGTCCGCCGCCTGGAGCGTGCCGTTCTCGTCATAGGGAAAGCCCGCCAGGTAGAAGCCGGCGGCATTGCGGAGATTGCCGTTCTCGTCCGGCTGGAACGAGCCCGCGCGCGTCAGCATGTAGTTGGACTGCGACGGATCGTTGGGGTTCTTCGACACCACGAAGAAGCCGTTGCCGCTGATCGCGATGTCGTTGGTGCGGCCCGTCATGCGGAGCTGGCCGTCGACGTTGATGTCGGCGGCCTGCACCGCGCGCACGCCGCCCGGAGGGGCCGAGCTTCCGTTA
>NZ_JBQLZP010000067.1:0-2064 GCF_052168335.1 Roseicyclus sp.
GCGCCGGCGGCCGGCGCAGGCGTCGGCCCCCCCCTGCGCCCGGACGCCCGCGATCCTGCCCGGGCCGGTCGCCCGCCGGGCCCCGGGGCGCGGAGCCGGGGCCCGGCGCGCATCGGAGCCGGGTTCGCGGCGGGCCCAGACGGGGCGCGGTGACATCGGCACCGGGGAGCCGCGGGCCGGGCCTCGGGGGGCACGGGCGCCCGGAAGGCGCCCGCGCCTCACCTCGGGCGCACGAGCTGCCAGTCGAGATGCGCGCGCACCGTCGGCCACTCGGCGGCCGTGACCGAGTAGACGGCCGTGTCGCGGAGCGTCCCGTTCGGCAGGCGCATGTGCGCGCGCAGGATGCCGTCGAGCTGCGCGCCCAGCCGCTCGATGGCGCGGCGGGACTGCGCGTTCAGCCGGTGGGTGCGGAACTCCACCGCCGCGCAGCGCCAGACCTCGAAGGCATGGCCCATCATCAGGCGCTTGGCCTCGGTGTTCACGGGGCCGCGCTGGGCCGAGGGGGCGAGCCAGGTCGAGCCGATCTCGACCCGCGGCACGCCGTGGTCGATGTGCATGAAGGTCGTCATGCCGACGGGCCGCCCCGAGGCGTCGCAGGTGGCGAAGGGGATCATCGAGCCGAGATCGCGGAGCTTGAGGCGCCGCGCGATCTCGGACGCCATGCCCTCGGGCGAGGGGACGCTGGTGTACCAGATCTCCCAGAGGCGGCCCTCGGCGCTCGCCTCCGACAGCGCGGGCGCGTGGTCCTGCGAGAGCGGCTGGAGCGTGACGTGCCGCCCCGTCAGGCGCAGGTCGGGCGGGCCGAGGCGGCTCATTCCACGGTCACGGATTTCGCGAGGTTGCGCGGCTGGTCCACGTCGGTGCCCTTGTGGATCGCCGTGTGGTAGGCGAGGAGCTGGGCCGGGATCGCGTGCAGCATGGGGGCGGCGAGCCGCCCGGCCTCGGGCAGGACCAGCACCGCCTCGGCGCCGTCGCCCGCGCGGGCCGCGCCGGCCGCGTCGGTGATCAGCGTCACCGGCCCGTGGCGGGCCATCACCTCCTGCATGTTCGACACGGTCTTGTCGAAGAGCGCGTCGTGCGGCGCGAAGACCAGCACCGGAAGGCTCCGGTCGATCAGCGCGATGGGGCCGTGCTTGAGCTCGCCCGAGGCATAGGCCTCGGCGTGGATGTAGCTCAGTTCCTTGAGCTTCAGCGCGGCCTCGAGCGCGGTCGCGTACATCACGCCGCGCCCGAGGAAGAGCGCGGATCTCGCCTCGGCGAGGCGGGTCGCAAGCTCCACGATCTCGGGCTCGAGCGCGAGGACCTTGCGCATCTGCTCGGGCACGTGGCGGAGCGCGTCGATCTCGGCGGCGAGTTCGGCCTTCGTCAGGACGCCGCGCTGGCCCGCCGCGTGCAGCGCCAGCAGCGCCAGGACCCCGAGCTGGTTGGTGTAGGCCTTGGTCGAGGCGACCGAGACCTCGACGCCCGCGAGGATCGCCAGCGCCACGTCGCTCTCGCGCGCGATCGACGAGGTGCCGACGTTCACGAGGCTCGCCACCAGAGCCGCCTTGCCGCGCATGTAGCGCAGCGCCGCCAGCGTGTCCGCCGTCTCGCCCGACTGGCTGACGAAGAGCGCGAGCGTGCGCGGCGGCACCGGCGGCTCGCGGTAGCGGAACTCGGAGGCGACGTCGACCTCGCAGGGCAGGCCCGCCACCTGCTCGAACCAGTATTTCGCGGTCAGGCAGGAGTAGTAGCCCGTGCCGCAGGCCACCATCACCACCCGGTCGAAGCCGGTGAAGTCCAGCGCCTCGGGAAAGGCGGGCGCGCCGCCGGGCGCATAGCGGGCCAGCGCCTCGGCGAAGACCGTGGGCTGCTCGTGGATCTCCTTGGCCATGAAGTGCTTGTAGCCGGCCTTGTCGATCACGGCCGCGGACTGCTCGATCCGAGTGACGGCGCGCGCGACGGGCGTGCCGTCGGCGGCGAAGACCTCGGCGCCCGCGCGGGTGACGAAGGCGTGGTCCCCCTCGTCGAGATAGGTGATCCGGTCGGTCGTCGGCGCCAGCGCGATGGCGTCCGTGCCGAGAT
>NZ_JBQLZP010000068.1:0-1577 GCF_052168335.1 Roseicyclus sp.
CACCGTGGCGAGCAGCACGCCCGCATAGCCGAAAGGCGCGACCGCCCCCGCCTCGGCCAGCGTGAGCGAGCGGATCAGGAGGAACTGCCCCGCCGCCCCGAGCGCGCCGAGCAGCAGGAAGAGCCCGGCATCGAGAGGTGGGGGCGTCGTCCAGACCGGCGGCACGAGGAGGCTCGCCACGAAGGCGCCGATGAGGCCGGTGTAGAGGAAGGAGGTCAGGATCGGCTCGTCCCGCCCGAGAAACCGGGTGGTGAGCGCGTAGCTCGCGTAGCAGATGCCCGCCCCCAGCGGCAGGACCGCGGCGGGCGAGAAGACCTCCGCCCCGGGCCGGATGATGACGAGTGCGCCGGTCAGCGCCGCCGCGATCCCGACGATGCGCCGGGGGCCCAGCGCCTCCTTCAGGATCAGTGCGGCGCCGAGTGTCAGGAGGACGGGATGCACGTTCATCACCGCCGTCGCCGCCGCCATGGGCATCTGGCTGAGTGCCGTGAAGAAGCACCAGGTCGCGCCGAAGAGGAAGCCCGAGCGCAGGAGTTGCAGCCCCAGGTGCCGCGTTCGCAGAAGGGGGCCGACGCGCGGCGCGAGGACGACGAGGACCACCGCCACCATGCCCGCGTAGCGCGCCCAGAGGACCTGCACGACCTCGTAGCGGGCGGTCAGCCCCTTGGCCATCGCATCCATGAGCGAGAAGAGCGAGATGGCGCAGAGCATCAGCAAGATGCCCTGCGCCGTCGGCGAGAGGCGTGTCACCCGCGCTGCGCGGCGAGCGCCTCGAGCTGCGGGCGGAGCCAGCCGAGGTCGTAGCCGCCCGAGCGGGCGCGCGTCAGGATCTCGTCGACCGGCACTTCGCCCGCGACGCCGAGCGCCCAGACGATGGTCGAGCGGTTGCCCGAGGCGCAGTAGGCGACGACCGGACCCTCGGAGGCGGCGATGGCCTCGGCCTGCTCCTCGACGTTGTCCTCGGTCAGCGCGCCGCCCGTGACCGGGTTGAAGACGAAGGCGAGGCCCGCGCGCTCGGCCGCCTCCTGCATGGCGGCGGCCTGGAGCGGGGGCGGGTTCTCCGCGTCGGGACGGTTGCAGATCACGGTGGTCACGCCCTCGGCCGCCAGCGCCTCCATGTCGGAGGGCTGAAGCTGCGGGGCGACGCTGTAGCCGTCTGCGATCGGTCGGAGGTCCATGGGCGGGGCGTCCTCTGTCGGTTCGTTCCTGTGGCCCGCGCACTCTGCCGGAAGTGCCGGGGGAGGAAAAGGGCGGGCGACGCGCGGCGGAGCGGCGGAACCCGATGCCGCAGGCCGGTGTTGATCGAGGTCAAGGCAGCGGGCCCCCGCCCGCCGCAGGGTGAGGGTGCGCGCTTCCCACCGGACGACCTTCCGGACGCACGCGCCGGGGGGGCGCGGGGGGAAGCCCTGCCAAGGAGGAAGACATGACCGATCTCGCAATGCGGCGTCAGCAGCTCGAGGATCGTCTCGCCGCGCTCACGGAGCGCCTGCAGGAGATCGAGGAGGAACTCGACAGCCACCAGTCGAAGGACTGGGAGGAACTCGCCGTCGAGCGCGAGGGCGACGAGGTGCTCGAGC
>NZ_JBQLZP010000069.1:0-7552 GCF_052168335.1 Roseicyclus sp.
GCCCGGTCTCGCGCGGGGTCAGGAGCGTTTCCGCGACCCATTCGGCCCATGCAGTCGCCGCCGCGCGCTCCTCCTCGCGCCGCTTGGCGGCCCAGTCGGACAGCGTCTTCGGCGTCGGGAAGGCGACCTTGCCGCGGAGCGCGCGAAGCTCGAACTCCCGGGCGAAGCGTGCATGCGGCCCCCGGTCCGCCCCGGTGTGGCAGAGCGGATGGGACAGGATCGCGACCAGCCCCTCGGCATCGAGCGGCCCGGCCACCGCCTCGGCCGCGAGCCGCAGGAAACGTCCCGAGGCGGTGAGGCCCAGCGGCTCGCCGCCGCTGTCGTCGGGCACGATGCCCCAGCGGTCGAGCGCGGCGGCCACCTGACGCGTCAGCGTGCGGTCCGGGCTGACGAGGGCGGCGCGCACGCCCCGCTCCGCCGCCTCCCGCAGGCCCAGCGCGATGGCCGTCGCCTCCGTCTGCGGGTTCGGCGCCTCGAGGAGCGTCACGGAGCCGAGCGCGTCGTCGAGGCCGTCGGGGCGCGGCCCCTCCGCGCGCCACTGGTCGGTCACGGGCGCGGGGCGCAGCGCCAGCGAGACGGTCCGGTTCCGCGCGGCATTGGGCGGCGTCATGTCGGGCAGCCACTCGGGGATCTCCCAGGGGTCGAGACCCGCCGCCCCCGCCACGCGGGCGAGGCGGTATTGCGGATGATCCTCGCCGCCGAGGCCGGGACGACGCCGCCCCTCGGTCAGGCTGCGCCAGACGGCGGGCGGCATGTCGCGGTCGAGACCGGGCAGCAGGACCGCACCCTGCGGCAGCCGGGCGACGGCCTGCATCAGCCGCGCCGTCGCCCCGCGCGAGCCGGTGGACCCCGCGACGAGGATCGGATGATCGGGCGGCGCCTCGGCCCATTGCCGCGCCAGACGGTCGACGAGGCGGGCCTGCCGCGCCTCCGCCGTAAGCGCGGCATCGGCGCCGAAAAACTGCTCGACCACGCGCAGCACGGCCTGCGACCGTGCCCAGTGCCCGGACTGCGCCCCCATGTCGAGGGACGCGACCGTCTCGGGCGTCACGCGCTCCTCGAACATCTCGGCCATGAGATCGGCGAGGCTGTCGGCCAGCGGGTAGATGGCCGAGCGCGGCGCGATGCTGGGGTCGCCGTCGATCAGCCGCCGCACGAGATCGGCGAGCTTCAGGCGCAGCCTGAGGGGCGGCATGGCCGGCGGCAGCCCGGCCAGGTCCGACCGCTCGGCCAGCGCCGCGACGGTGCGGATGCGCGGCAGGAAGCCCGCCCCGCGCGCGAGGTAGAGCGCCTGGATGCGGCGCTGCATCCGCGCGTTCGCGACGTGGACCTCGACCCGCGCGATGACTTCGGGCGGCTGCCCCGCGAGGCGCGCGTCGAGCCCCTGCACCAGCGCCGCGCAGAAATCGACGCCGAGCGCTGTCGCGAAGAGGCGAGGCCGGCCGCCCGCGTCAGGAAAGAGAGGCATGAACCAGCATCTCCTCCGCCGCCGCGATCCCGCCGGGATGGCCCACGTCCGCCCAGCGCCCCGCGTGCATCATCCCGAAAAGCCGCCCCTCGGCCATCATCGCGTCCCAGGCCGCGCGCATGGGAAAGACCGCGCCCGGATGTGCCGCGATGCGGGCCGTGTCGATCACCTGCGCGCCCACGTAGACCGCGCCCGCAGGCGACTTGTCCCACGAGAGCCGCCCGGCGCCGTCCAAGGCGAAGTCGCCGCCGCCCAGCCGCCCGACCGCGCGCGACAGCGGCACGAGCGCGAGGAGCGCCTCCATCCGCCCGGATGCCCAGCCGTCGATCAGCGCGGCGAGCGGCGCGGGACCGTCCCAGACCGCGTCGGCATTCAGCGTTATCACCGGCCCCGGACCGAGGACGGACAGCGCGTTCTTCACCGCGCCGCCGCTGTCGAGGATGTCCGGGGTCTCGTGCAGGAACTCCACGTCCGGCGCGTGCGTCGACAGCCAGTCGCGCAGAACCTCCGCGCGATGGTGGCCGTTGACCGCGATGGGGCGCGCCCCCGCCTGCCGGGCGGCTTCGAGCGCGTGGGCGATGAGCGGGCGGCCCGCGACCTCGACCAGCGCCTTGGGCCGGTCGCGGGTCAGCGCGCCCATCCGCGTGCCGAAGCCCGCGGCGAGGATCAGGCAGGGCAGGCTCACGCGGCGGCCTCCTGCCAATGCGCGGCGCGCGCCAGAAGCCCGTCCACGAGCGGCCGGAGGTCGCCGAGATCCGGGTGCCCGGCGGCCCGGAGGATCAGCGCGCGCGTCCGGGGCTGGAACCGCGCATAGGCCGGGCGGCCCATCTCGGCCGAGAGGCGGCGGAAGATGCCGAGGATGCGCAGGTTGCGCTGCAGCGACAGGAGGTCGACGCGGAACGCCATCTCTTCCTCCGGAATGCCCCGCGTCCGCGCATGCCTCGCCACGATTTCGCGCCGCCACGGCTCGGGCACGACGCGGCGCGGATCGTCGAGGAGCGAGGCGATGTCGTAGCCGTCCGGCAGGATCAACGCGTCCTGGAAGTCGAGGATGCCGACACGGTCGAACCCCGCGCGCTCCGCCCGCCACATCAGGTTGTCGCCGTGCATGTCGCGGAGCGACACGCAGACCCTTGTTCCGATGGTCGCGAGCTGCGCGGCGAGCGCGCCCTGAAGATCGTCCCGCAGCGCCTCCGCACCCTCGATGCGGTCGAAGGTGAGGCCGGTCATCGCCGCCAGGTCCGCCGCGCCGGGACGGGCCAATGCCTCGGGCGGGGTGGCGCGGGCGACCTCGGCAAGCACCGCCCCGGCGGCGGCGTAGGCAGCCCGGCCGTCGGCGGAGCCCTCCTCCACCAGCCGCGACAGGGGCGCCTCGCCCAGGTCCTCGAGGAGGAGGAGACCGGCGCCGGGATCGGCGGCGTATTCCTCCGGCGCCGCGAGGCCGAGGCCGCGAAGCCAGGCTCCGATCCGCCGGAACGCGTCGTATTGCTGCCGCGCGCCCTCCGAGGTGGCGACCGGCGCGTGCATCAGCACGGCGGAGGCACCGTCGGCCCGCCGGAGGCGCAGGTAGCGCCGGTCCGAGGCGTCGGACGGGATCGGCACGACATCCGCCGCGGCCCAGCCCGCAAGCGCCAGGAAATCCGGAACGGCGCTCATGCGCCGTCACCCATGGCGGCGGCCAGGCGCGACCCGAGCGGATTGCCCGGCGCGGTCCAGAGCGTGACGCGGCGCGCCTCCTCCTCCCCCCCGGGGTCGGCCTCGATCCGGAGCAGCGCCGCGCGCTCGGGCCAGTCCGGGGCCATGCGCTCGGGCCACTCGACGAGGCAGCGCGCCTCCTCCATCGCGATGTCGAGGCCGAGTTCGATCACCTCGCCGGGACCGCCGAGGCGGTAGAGGTCGGCGTGCCAGACCTCGCCACCGGGCGTGTCGTAGGTCTGCACCAGCGTGAAGGAGGGCGAGGGAATGTCCTCGCCGGCGCCGTCGGGCCCGAGCGCGTGCCGGATGAAGGCGCGGGCGAAATGCGTCTTGCCTGCCCCGAGCGCGCCGGACAGGAGGAGCGTGTCTCCCGGCCCCGTCGCCTCCGCGAGCCGCCGCGCCAGCGCATCGGTCTCCGCGGGAGAAGCGGCGCGCAGAGACGCCACCTCCGTCCATCCGGCGGGAGGGCGCCACGGGCTGTCGTCGCCGGTCTGGGGAAGGGCCGCGAAACTCATCGCGGCGGAGTCTATCCGAGGGCGCGGTCGCCGCAACCGCTCTCGCGCGGGATCAGCCCTGCGCCGCGATCCCGTCGGCCAAGGGCTCAGGGACCCGCTCGGACCGGGCGGGCGCATCCGGCGGAACCCAGCCGGACAAGGGATCGGCAAGCGGCCCCTCGGGCATCAGGAACCAGACGATCGTGTGACCGCCCCTGAGCGGCGCCACGCGGCACTGAACCGCGGCACCGTCCCGCGACAGGACCGTTTCCACCCACGGGGCACGGTCCACCTCGTGCGCGGCGAACTGGCGGATTTCCCCCCAAAGGCCGGTGGGCGAAAAGGCATCGTGCCACTGCCGCGAGGCTTCGACCAGGGTCGCGGCGGGCGCATCGTCCCACATGGCATCGTAGGCGGCGTTCGTCCTCAGCACCTGCCCTTCCCGGTCGAAGACGATCAACGCCGCGCCCGCATCGTCCCGAATGGCGCGGTCGAGCTCGAGATCGGCGCGGAACCGCCGGGTGACGGAGACTTCCTGGCTCACGTCCTCGAAGATGAAGGCGATGGCGCCGTCGGGATGCGGGCGCCCGGTGACGCGGAGGCAGGCACCGCAGGGAAGGGTCCAGAACTCGTGGTAGGTGCCGGCCTCGGCGTCCTGTTCGAGCCGCTCGATCTCGGCGCGCCAGCTCTTGTAGTCGCGCGGCTCGGGCATCCTGCGGCGCTCGCGCAACTGGTCGAGGAAGGCGCGCAGCGTCGGGCGCTGAGACAGGGTGCCGGGCTCGAGCATCGAGATCGAGACGAGCGCCGGGTTGAACAGGACAAGCTCCCGCTTCCGGTCGAAGACGGCGAGGCCGATCGGCAGCGTGGCGAAGGTCTTCGACAGCGTCTGCACGAAGTCGCGGAGCGCCGCCTCGGTCGCCACGAGCCTGTCGATCGACCGCGCGCTGAACAGCACGCTTCCCGACGGCAGCGGCATCGCCGCCACCTCGAGCCAGTTCGGCTCGGCCCGGTCGGGAAGGTTCAGGATGCAGCGGCGCAGCGTTCCCTCGGGCGGCAGCGGGACGAGCTGGTCGCCGAAGATGCGCGGCAGCGGCCACCGCAGGTCCCGCCCTCGGGCCCCCGCGATCCGCTCGGCGAGGTGAAGATATGGCTCGTTCGCCCAGACCACGCGCCTGTCGGACGCTTCCTTCCACTGCACGGCGGCCGAGAGCGCCTGCGCAAGGCGCAGGTCGACGGTCGCATGTTCGACGACGTCGAAGGACCGGGCGTCGATGGCGCGCCGACCACCCGCGTCCTCCGCCGGCATGACGGAGACGACGAGCCGGTCCATGACGCTGCGCCCGGCGACGGACAAGGCGTCGGGCCCGAGATAGCCGATCAGGAAGAAGGCCTCGCCTCGGCGGTCGAGGCCGGTCATCCGCTCGCGCAGGTCGGGATGCAGGGTGGCCATCGCATCGGACAGCGCGGCGAAGGCTTCGGCGGCGCCGGTATCGGGACTGAGGAAGGCGTCGTCGGACCCGATCGCGGAGACGAGCAGACCGTCGCGGAATTCGTAGCTCCGCGGGGTCTCGAGAAGGACGCGGGGCTGTTCTTCCTTGTCCGTGTCGTCGTCCTGGTCGCCACGCCGGCGCCCGAACGCCCGCTGGATATGGGCCGTGAGAACGACCGCGACGACCGCCGAAAGCAGGCTGATGGCTGCGAAGAGTAGGTAGACCAATCCGCCCGGAACGCTCATCGCCCGTCCTGTCGCTCGCCAATAGTCACTCCCGCGCATTGGCAGGATTCCGCGCAAACCGTTAACGCAACGTTAACTTTGGGGCGCCGTGCGGCGGCGTTCAGACGGCGATGGGCTGGTTCTCACCCAGCGGAGCGTTCGCCTCGTCCTCCAGAAGCCCGATCGCCTGGTGCGGCCAGGTCACTTCGACGCGGGCGCCGCCCCGCTCGGCCACGTCCTCGCGGATCAGGAAAGGGTCGCTCGCGTTCACGAAGGCCACCGCCGCGCCGGAGCGCTCGAGCAGCGTCTTGGCGATGAAGAGGCCGAGGCCCATCCCCTCGTAACCGGGCCGTGACGTATCCGCCCCGCGGGAGCGGCGACGCAGGAACGGATCGCCGAGCCGCCCGAGCAGGTCCGGCGGAAAGCCCGGCCCGTCGTCCGTGATGACGAGGCGGATCACCCCGTCGCCCCAGGTGCCGTCGATCCAGACGCGCGTTTCGGCGAAATCCACGGCGTTCTGCACGAGGTTGCGCAGGCCGTGGATGATCTCGGGCTTGCGCCAGATGATCGGCTGGCCCTCGGGCGCGCCCTCGCCGGGAAAGAAGTCCATGTCCAGCGCGATGCCCCGTCCGGCATGGGGTTCGGCCGCCTCGCGCACAACCGCGCCGAGGGGGGCGGAGCGCATGTGGAGATCGTCCTTTCCCGCGCGCCCCATGGACCGCAGGATATCGCGGCAGCGGTCGGCCTGCTCGCGGATCAGCCTTGCGTCCTCGGCCAGGAGCGGATGGTCCTCGAGCTCCTCGGCGAGCTCGGTCGAGACGAGCTTGATGGTGGCGAGCGGCGTGCCGAGCTCGTGCGCCGCGGCCGCCACCACGCCGCCGAGGTCGGTCAGCTTCTGCTCGCGCGCGAGCGCCATCTGCGTCGCCAGCAGCGCCTGGCTCATCGAGTGGCTCTCCTGCGAGATGCGGCGGGCATAGGCCGAGAGGAAGACGATCCCGATGGTGATGGCGAGCCAGAACCCCACGATGAAGAGGTCGGGGAGTTGCAGCACATCGCCATTGGCGAGCGTGAGCGGCACGTGGAACCACGCCAGCAGCGAGATCAGGACGATTGCCAGCGCGCCGAGGATCGCGGTCGAGCGCATCGTGAGCGCCGTGGCCGAGATGGTCACGGGCGCGAGGATCAGGAGCGCGAAGGGATTGTTCAGGCCCCCCGTCAGGAACAGCAGGAACGAGAGTTGCGCGAGGTCGAACAGCAGCGTCAGCATCGCGTCCCGGTCGCTGAGCCGCTGGTTCTCGGGGAAGATCGACATGGCGATCAGGTTCGAGATGACCGAGGCCCCGATGGCGAGGAAGCACAGGCCGAGCTCGACCCGGAGGCCGAGATAGAAGCTCGCGATGACGACGGTGACGGTCTGGCCGAGGATCGCCAGCCAGCGCAGGACCAGAAGTGTCCTGAGGCGCACCCAGTCGCTGCGCGTGTCCTGCCGGACAAGCTCGAGCGCCGGGTCGGGAGCGGGCTTCCTTTGGCCGGCCATGAGGGGCGTTCCGTCGCAGTTGCACGATCGTGAATTGATAGGCCGCGGTGCCTAGGTATTCAACGTTCACGCACAAGATCGCAGGGAGAACCAAGCCGTGACACGTCTCTACGCCATTGCTTCCGTCGCCCTGATCGGGGTGCTCGTCGCAGGCGTCGGCGCGGCCGTGTGGCTGGGGCGGCCCGCGGGCGACGACGTCTTCGCGCAATGCCGCGCCAGCGCGGTGGCGGGTGGCGGCGCCGATATCGGCGGGCCGTTCACGCTCGTCTCCGAGACCGGGGAGACCGTCACCGAGACCGAGGTGATCACCGAGCCGTCGCTCCTCTACTTCGGCTACACCTTCTGCCCCGACGTCTGCCCCCTCGACACCGTCCGCAACGCCGAGGCCGTTGCGATGCTGGAGGAGCGGGGCATGATGGTGCAGCCGGTCTTCATCACCGTGGACCCCGAGCGCGACACGCCCGAGGTCATGGACGACTTCACCGCCAACGTGCATCCCCGGATGCTGGGCCTGACCGGCACGCCCGAGCAGACGGACGCCGCGGCACGGGCCTACCGCGTTTACTACCGGATCAACCGGGACGGCGACGATCCCTACTACCTCGTGGATCACTCGGCCTTCTCCTACCTGGTGCTGCCCGAGG